>JBJENU010000064.1:0-15825 GCA_051880355.1 Lachnospiraceae bacterium
TCTGTAGAGCCGGCAGCTTCTGAATATGGCACAACTACACGTCTGGACCAGTCTGTGTTACAGCCGGAGAATACAACTGAGGCCGGTGAAAATCAGGTAAAGCCTAAGGTACAGCAGCAGGTTATATCTGCAAGCTCAACTTTTGGTAATAATCCAAGACCTGAGGCTTTTGCAGGTGAGCAGGGCAATGTTGTCAAGAAAAAGAAGAAATGGCCAAAGGTTCTGGCAATTGTTGCAGTTATAGCGGTTGTTCTCGGTGCCGCAACATATTTTGCATGGCCAATGATTGAAGGCTTTATCAGCCCTAAGTCAAAAGCTGTCCATGCACTTAAGAATGTTTCCGGCAATGCAAAGGAAGCAATCGATGATGCTTTCACCAACGGAATTAAGCTGGAAATCGATAATACAAAGACAACATCTGATATTAAGCTTGAGAAGGCTGTATTTGACGGAGTGGATTATACCAACGCAATTAAGTCTAAGAACTTTTTCTCAGTCAATGAAGTATCAGTAGATGATGGGGAAATGGCAGGAACTGTTGGCATCGGAACAAGCAGTAACCCGGTTCTTTCATTGGAGTATTACATCTCAGGTACAAGAGCATATTTCAAGATACCACAGCTTACAAGCCAGAGCTTTTATGTAAATGTTGACAGCAATATGGACCTTTCAGGACTTTCAAACCTTGGAAGTATGGGAAGCATTGATACTAGCGCAATGCAGGCATATTCAAAGTATGTTACTGCTGCAAGCAATGATATATTTGATGCACTTGATGACTTCTGGGAAGATTTGTCTTATGAATATGTTGGAAAAGATACATACAATTCAATTAACGGCGACATTAAGGTTGGCGTTTACAATGTGACAATTACTGAAAAGGCCATAAAGAGTTTTGTAAAGAATATGCTTAACAATCTTTTTGATGACAAGGAGCTTAGCTCGTTAACAAGCCTTATCAGCCTGACAGGCTACACAAAGGACAGCATCATAAGCATGATTGACCAGCAGGCTGTATTCCCTTCAGATTTTGATGGCATTAAATTCCAGATGTATGTAAGCGATAAGGGTGATATCACAAAACTTATTCTTGATTCAGCAGATTATGGTTCAGACCAGCAGGCAAAGATTGGAATTGCATTTGTTGGTAAGGATAATCCGACAGATATGATTGAGTTTGAGGTTATTTCAGATGTTGCTACATGCAAGGCATATTTTGGTATTGAGAATGGCAACTTAACTGCTAAGATGGATATGGTTCCTGACCAGAGCAAGAATCCGGATGAGTTTTTATCATTTGAGATAAATGGTAAAGCAAACGGCAATTCCTTTGATTTGACCAAGTTAAGCATAAAAGGCAGATTCAATGACCAGGAGATGGATGTTGAGGCTTCCGCAAGCGTAAGCACATCATCATTTGTTTACTTAAGCCATGATGCTTCTGACTTCAGAAATGCCACAAATGTTGAAAATATGAGTTTGGCTAAGCAGGAGTCTTTGAAAGAGGAAATTCTTGAGAACCTTGACGTTCTTGAAAAAATCCTTTCACCATCACTGATTAATGATATAATCGGTGATTACAACCAGTAATAATTAAGTAAATTTGAGGCTGTAAATAAACTTTAGAAAGATTTTTGCTGCCGTCGGTACTTAAGCCACGTATTTTGTGGCTTTATGTACCGCTACGGTAGCAATTAAGCGAAAGCGTTCTTTCTAATAGTTTATTTACAGCCTTCTTAATTTTTCTTTTGACGGTGCCGATATAAAATGTGACTGAATTAGAAAGGAAGATGGCTATGAGAATTAATACAAATGTATCGGCTATAATTGCCAACAACAATCTTTCAAAAGCACAGAGTAAATTAGAGGCATCATTGCAGAGACTTTCTTCAGGTTATAAAATTAATGAGGCCTCAGATGATACAACAGGTATGGCTGTTTCCATGAAGATGAAGCTCCAGCTAAAAGGTATTGAGCGTTCTGATAATAATGCGTCAGACGGTATTTCTGTAATACAGACTGCCGAGGGAGCATTGACGGAGGTGCAGTCAATGGTGCAGCGTATGAAGGAGCTTACCGTACAGGCTGCCAATGATGTTAACTCGCCGGAGGAGCGTGCCGCCATACAGGAGGAGATTAATGCTCTTAATGAGGAGATTAACAGAATTTCAAATGACACGGATTTTAACACCAAGCCTCTTCTTGACGGTAATCTTTCAAGAAGAATATATGCAGACGTGCGTGGCGTTACACAGCTTAATTGCAGCCCGAATATGATTCCCGGTAATTATGCTATTGATGTTAATGCAGATGCGGCTCAGGCACAGACAAGCCTTAGTATATCAGGACTTCCTGCAACAATTACGGATGATATGGCGGGTACGGTTGACATTAACGGATATGAGATTGATATCACAAGCGGCGATACGGCAGAGGATGTTAAATACAAGATTGTGTCGGCATGTTCCATAATTGACTGCGGCGCACAGGAAAATGGCGGAAATCTTGATGTTTCAACTAATGAATACGGCTCCAACATAGCACTTAATATTACCTGTGATAATCCTGCACTTTCGGCTGCATTGGGAATCGGAGATGGTTTGAAAGCTGAAGGCAAGGATGCAGATGTTGATTTTTCTCTGGATGGTAACGGCAACAGGATTGGATTTTCTGATACTGCGGTAATTACAACACTTGGCAATAAGGTTACTGTAAAGGATTTAAACAGCAAGGGCGTTTCCTTTATTATTCCTCAGGATATGGCGGGAAGGACCATTAATCAGGAGATTACCGATATTGGTACCATGAGGGTACATATTGGTGCCAATGAGGGCCAGCAGCTTGAAATTGATTTGCCACAGATAAGTACAAAAACGCTGGGCCTTGAGGGCTTAAATGTTATGACTTATGATAATGCAAGCCGCGCAATTACCAAGGTAGATGAAGCACTTTCCAAGGTTTCATCGGCAAGGGCCAAGCTGGGTGCCTATGCAAACAGACTTGACCATACTGACAGTAACCTTGATATTTCCAACGAGAATCTTACGGCTGCTCTTTCAAGGATTATTGATACTGATATGGCTGAAGAAATGACGGAATATACGTCCCAGAATGTAATCGCCCAGGCCGGCACGTCAATGCTCTCCCAGGCAAACCAGCGACCTGAATCAGTTTTGCAGCTTCTTCAGGGATAATGTAAGACAGGAGTGTTAGCTATGACAGATAAGGAAATAAGCGGATTTTCAGTTAGAATTACACAGGGAAGCAGAACTGCCCTTACGGCCATTACAATGGAGATTGCCCGGACCTATCTTAAAGATGCAATAGCAGCCATTGATGAAAGTATTGCAGATGACAAGGATACAGATGAATGTGCCGCAAGGTATGTAAAGGCTGTAAGATGTGCCTCACGGTGCGTTGATAATCTTATTACAAGCCTTGATTTGACACAATCCATATCCGGTGAGCTTCTGGTGATTTACCAGTATATGAAAAATAACCTGCGTCAGCTTAAAAGAAAGCCTGACAAGGATATGCTTCTGGTGCTTTCAAGGATGATTGACAGGCTGGGCAAAGCCTTTGATGAGGTTGCAGGTCAGGATAAGTCCGGACCTATGATGGCTAACACCCAGAAGGTGTATGCAGGACTTACATATGGGCAGGGAACTCTTAATGAAACCTGCGACAATATTAACAGAGGATTTTTCGCATAATTGATGGATAAAAATAAGAGTATCCGACCTGTGCTGTGGCCGGATACTCTTATTTTTATGTATAGGAATAAAGTGTCAAAAGGTAATACTCCGCTTATGCTTGCATAAAAGTGGAGTATTGCCTTTGGGCACCAACGAATATGAGCATAAAAGTGGGGCGTATGCCACGCGATATGCGAATGTTCGTTAGGATTGTGGGAGTACGAAGTACGAAACAATCCGTTTAATCCTACCCAAGGGTGTTTTGACACCTTAATCATGTATAGGAAAATGTGTATTCTTTTATTAATTCTACAATTGTGGTAATTGCATCGGTCTGTGTGGAAGCTTCCATTGCCCGTATGTAGCTGTTGCGGTTGTGGTACAATTCATTAACTGCGGCAAGAAGTGTCTCATCTGTTATGTCCTCCTCGGCTATGACACTTGAGTAGCCCTGTTTTTTAAAGGACTGGGCGTTGAGAATCTGGTCTCCGCGGCTTGCGGCAGCAGACAGCGGAATGAGCAGGTTAGGCTTTTTAAGGGCAAGCAGCTCGCAGATGGCATTGGCACCGGCTCTTGAAATAACAATGTCGGCCATTGCAAACATATCTTTCATTTCTTTATTGATGTATTCAAACTGGACGTAACCCTTCATATTGTTAAAATTCTCATCGGTTTTGCCCTTGCCGCACAGATGGGCCACCTGATATGTCTTGAGAAGCTGTGGTAAAATGTGTCTTACAGCCTCGTTGACCTTTACCGCACCTGTACTTCCGCCAACTACAAGGATTACAGGCTTATCAGCAGTAAAACCGCAGAAATCAAGGCCTGCCAGACGGTTGCCCGTGCGAAGCTCGGCACGGATTGGTGAGCCTGTAAGGACTGCCTTGTCGGCAGGGAGACTGTTAACTGTCTCCGGGAAGTTACAGCAAATTCTGGTGGCGTTGCGGATAGAAAGCTTGTTGGCAAGTCCCGGAGTCATATCTGATTCGTGGAGAATTACAGGTATTTTTTTGTGGGCCGCAGCTTTTACAACAGGGACCGAAACAAAGCCACCCTTTGAAAATACAATATCCGGCTTAAGTTCCTTCATAAGCTTGACTGCCTGATTGTAGCCCTTGATTACACGGAATGGGTCGCTTAAATTCTTGAGGCTTTTGTAGCGGCGCAGTTTGCCGGTTGAAATGCCGTAATAAGGAATATTCAGGTCTTCGATAAGCTTTTTTTCAATTCCGTCATAGGAACCAATGTAGACAATTTCGTAGCCTGCCTCCTTAAGGGCCGGCATAAGTGCTATGTTAGGCGTTACATGGCCAGCTGTGCCACCGCCTGTCAAAACTATTTTTTTCATGGTTATAACTCCTGTTATTTTGTTATTTAAAGCGCTCCTTGTAGCTGCAGTGTCTGCACAATTCCTCGCAGGCTCTGCGGTGAGAACTGAATTCTTTTACAATCCTTGTGGCACGTTGGCTGTTAATTATATGGGAAAAGTCTGTATTCAGCACATTCCCAAGAACCATAATTCCGTTGCCGTCAAGACAGCACGGAACAACAGTGCCGTCACAGAGGATGGCAACGTGGGTTCTAAGGCCCTGACAGGTGCCGCTTTCTTCGTAATAGCTGTCTGAAATGTCAGGCCAGTCAAATTCGGAAGCAATATTGATGTGGAGCCTGTCAAGAATTTTTATGTTGGACAGACCAAACATATTAAGCTTGTCGTGACTTGCCCACAGCCTCAGTGACAACTGTGTATCTGTCTGCTGATGTATTATGCGTATTGCTGCAAAAACTTCCTCTACGTACCGGTCGAAATCCACCGCTATGTTATCGCACGCACTGTGAAATGATATGTTAATCTGGTGTGGCGGGTATGACAGAATGGCCTCTAATTGTTTTTTCAAAAGGGTGCCGTTGGTTGTTATGTTTACTTTAAGGTTGTAGCTTTGGGCAATTTCCAGAATTCTTGCAAAGTCCGGGTGCAAGAGGGGCTCTCCCTTAACGTGGAGATAGATATAGCCTGTAAAGGGCTGTATCTGACTGCAGATGTGCTCAAAATCGGCAACCGTCATATGGCGGGGACTTCGCAGCGTTGGCTGGCAGAAGGAACACTTAAGGTTGCAGATATTGGTTATCTCAACATAAATGCGCTTAAAACGCCTGACACTGCCCATTAATTGTCAGCCTTGTACTGTTTTAATGCTTTGGCCAGCTGGTCAGGGCAGGAGGTTGGTTTGAAACCGCACTTTATATTCTCTGTACGTGCAATTACTTCATCAACAGGCATACCCTCAACAAGACGGCAGATTCCCTGGGTGTTGCCGGAGCATCCTCCCTCGAAGCTTACATTGTGTACCTTGCCGTCCTTTACTTCAAACTGAATGGAACGTGAGCAGGTTCCTGATGTTTTGTATATCATAAATACCTCCTGATAATGACAATTATTTTTGTCCTATTATACCATAAATTTTCTTGCCATTCAATCCTACATTCTATATAATATTATGTGGAATTATTCATAGTACGAAAGGAAAAAGTTATGATAGGTTTTATTGGAGCCATGGAGGAAGAGGTTGAACAGCTTGTTGACGCCATGACTGATAAAAAGAAAACGGAAAGAGCCAGCCTTACATTTTATCAGGGAAACCTTGGAGGCAGGGAGGTTGTTGTGGTACGTGCCGGTATAGGCAAGGTTAATGCGGCCATATGTACACAGATGCTTATTGATTTTTTCAATGTTGAGGCGGTTATTAACACAGGCATTGCAGGTTCTCTTAATGCAGATATTAATATTGGGGATATTGTGTTGTCAAGTGACGTGCTGCAGCATGATGTGGATGCCACTAATTTTGGGTATGAGCCGGGACAGATTCCAAGGATGGACACACTGGCATTTAAGGCAGATGAAAGGCTGATAGAGGTGGCAAAGACTGCCAGTGGAGAGGTGCTTTGTGATGTGGGCGTTTTTGTGGGAAGGGTTGTGTCCGGTGACCAGTTCATTTCCAATAAAGCGGTAAAGGATGACATAGTGCGAAAGTTTGGAGGCCTTGCAACGGAGATGGAGGGAGCTGCAATTGGCCAGGCGGCCTATGTCAACGGGGTGCCGTTTCTGGTAATAAGAGCTATTTCAGACAAGGCTGATGACAGTGCAAGCGTTGATTATCCAACCTTTGAAAAACAGGCTATTGCCAATATGGTTAAGCTGACAAAAAAGTTTATCGAGATGATTTGACTTGAATATTTATGGGCGCAGAGCTGGCGGAAAATGTCGGTTTTGCGCTTTTTTTGATGATGAGAAAAGATTTAAAAATTGTGGACAGGGTATTATAATTTTATTGTAAAGATATTATTCATTATCAAGGGGGAAGGTTAATGGAAATTATGAAGGTTATATGGATTGCCATGTGTGTGCTTTCAACTCTGGGTATTTTAAGTCAGGTGTGGATTGTACATATTATTCAGAAGGCACGGCAGGGAAGCCCGCTGACAAAACAGATTGATTTAAAGTATGCCACCTGCAGAAAGCTTGATGTCCAGATTAATAATATTCAGGCTTTTGTGGGTAAAATGATTGATAATTACAGGGCGGCGGGACTGCCCTTAAGAATTATCGCAAGCTTTGTTGAGGTCTGTGCTTACAGCTGTGTGCTTCTTGGACTGCTGGGAATGTATCTGCTGAAAGGGGATACAACACAGATGGTTACTGTTGCAGGACTTGGTTTTGCCTGCTTTTGTATGCTGAGGGTTGTGGCAATTATGGTTGACGGAAAGGAGGGTCTGTTAAGGCTGCAACTGGAAATTGTAGATTCTCTGGAAAATTACGGCCGCGGGATTGAAATGCAGGGTATGGAAAAGGAGCCTGTAGCTAAAAAGAAGTTCTCAAGGTCGGCAGAGAGTGAGTTCAACAAGATGAACAAAAGCTTCGACAAGATTATGCAGCAGAACAAGGATAAAGTGATTATGGAGGTGTTGGAGGAGTATTTATAGAGTAATTGTGGGAATAGGAAGTTAAAAAATGGCTGTAAATAAACTGTTTGCAAATGCTTTGGTTTATTTACAGCCTTTTTGTCACCCTTAATCGTTGTCAGATTTGGATGTTTCTTTTTGAGTGTCGGACGGCTTGATGCCAATAATGTTCTTGGAGTGGATGCTGCACTGCTTGCTAAGCATCTCGCTTGTAACTGCGAAGGCCATATCAGCAACAGGGTATTTGCCTACATCATCAGGAAGAAGAGTGTCGCTTGTTTCCTTTTTGATATAAATCTGTTCCGTTGTGTGAGGACAGAATGCAGAAGCTATCTCTCCTGATTCGTCGCATATTGTCACCGTTGTATGAGTGCTGCAGTACTCTGTCGGCATATTGTCCTCGGCGAAGTATTCGTAAACAATCTGACTTCCGCGAGGGTCGTGGTCACACAGACCTTCCACAGGCAACAGACCTGACTGGGAGCAGACTGCAAGTCTTACAATTCCTTCCGGTTCCTCAAACTTCTTTTCAGGTAAATCCTTGTGAATCTCTTCCATAATGGCTTTCCAGAAACCGAAACGGTTAAGGTCTCCCGGAAGCTCGGAGTTATCGTCATAACCAACCCAGATGTTAGCTACATAGTAAGGAGTTGCACCGCAGAACCACACGTCACCGTTGGTCTGTGTTGTACCGGTTTTGCCGGCAATATCCATGCCGTCAAACTTGGCACCAAGAGCTGAGCCTAAATCAACAGCATCTCTCATTGCCTGAATGAGAAGGAAACAGGTGGTTTCCTTGAAAACACGTGTTGTTACCGGTTCGGATTTGTCAATGATTACATTGCCGTCATGGTCAAGAACCTTGGTGTAGTAAGTAGGTTCTATATAAACACCGCCGTTAAAAATTGCTGCATAAGCTGCTGTCATTTCAATGTTGATAAGACCTTTGGTAATACCGCCCAGCGCCATGGCCTGAATTACATCATGGTGACCGTTGATGGCGTTGCTCTTGGAAACAACAGTGCTTAATCCAAGCTTTTCTAAGTAAGAGAAGCCTTTTTCAGGACTTATGAGAGTAAGACACTTAACAGCCGGAACATTTCTTGACTTATAAAGTGCGTAACGTGTTGACATCAGACCTAAGTAGGTCTTTTCGTAGTTAGTAACAAGCTTAGGCGTCGTGCCTGAATAGTAGTATGGGGCATCATCCCAAGGTGTTGCAAGGGTGATGGCATTAGTATCAAGGGCCGGACCATATACGCCCAGAGGCTTAATTGCCGAACCGGGCTGACGAACTGTCTCAGTGGCACGGTTCATGACACGGTTGCCTGTCTTCTCACCACGTCCGCCGACGATAACCTTTACTTCGCCGGTATACTGGTCCATAAGGGTGAAGGAAATCTGCGGCTGTAAGGTGAAGTTGAGACGTTCTCCCAGAATTGTGTCGCCTTCCTCCATAATGGCCGCCTTGTATTTGTCAATGGCTGCCTGAGCCTCTTCCTTACTGTTATATGTTATTTTGTAATCAACATAATCCTTAGTGAAATAATTCTGAAGGGTTACGTGTGAGTAATTCTTGGTTGTGCCGTCTGCCTTCTTAATTGTCAGATAGTATGAGAAAGAATACTGGGTATTGGCAGGATAATACTTAGGGTCTGCAAAAACGTCGTCAGCAATCTTCTGCATTGAAGAGTCCTGTGTGGAGTAAATTGTAAGACCGCCTGAATAAATAAGGTTGTAGGCCTGGGTAGAAGTATATCCATACTGTACCTGTAAGTCTTCCAGAAGCTCTGTAATCAGGGCATCAGTAAAATATGAGTTGATTGTTGAATTATTTTCTGAATTGACAACATCATATTCGCTGATTCGTGAGTATACGTCATCTGCCATGGCTTCGTCATACTGTTCCTTGGAAATGTAGCCCTGCTCGTACATCTTAAGGAGAACGGTATCCTTACGGATTTTGTTATCGTCAGGATATCTTATTGGGTCAAGATAAAACGGATTCTGGGTAATTGATGCAATTACCGCACATTCTGATAATGTAAGCTCCGAAACATCTTTGCCGAAGTAGCCGTTGGCAGCAGACTGGACTCCCAGATAGCCGTGACCTAAGTTAATGGTGTTAAGATAATTCTCAAGAATTTTATCCTTATCCATATAGGTCTCAAGCTTCAATGCTAAGTACTGCTCCTGGATTTTACGCTTAATCTTTTCGATTGTGCTTTCGTTGTAGGCGTTAAATACATTATTCTTAAGTAACTGCTGTGTTATTGTGGAAGCACCCTGGCTTAAACCTCCGGACTGGAGTGTCTTCATGCCGGCACGAAGGATGCCGCGGATATCAATGCCGTTATGTTCGTAGAAACGCTCGTCCTCAATGGCTATAAAAGCCCGCTGAAGTTCAAGGGGAATCTTATCAATCGATACAAAAATTCTATTGGAGCCTTCTTCAATTAACCGGGCTGTTTCATTGCCTTCGCTGTCAAGTATCCTTGTGGCGTATCCGGTAGGGGATACATCAACGCTGGAAATATCAGGCGCTGAGTCAATGATGCCTGTAACCATACCAAGCACTGCACAGCTGCCTGTCACAATTACAGCTACGAAAACCAGCAAAAGCAGCTTAAAAACCGTAACGCTGATTCTGGTCACCACCTTGGATTTGGCCGAACTCATGAGCCGGCGTCTGGCGGAGACACTTTCTTTACCATAATTCATAGGAAAACCTCCTTGGTGTTCTAGACTAGTATTATATCACATCTATTCATTTTTGACAAATACAAATGAGTTATACGCTAAAAATTCACAATTGAAGTTTGTGACGGATTTATGTTACTATGTAATATATGATTATGGAAAATTTTACGGAGATTATTTATGGAAAACAGGCAGAATATGATGATTCTTCAAGATGGACAGGGTGAGATTGTTGAGAAAAAATCCCGCTTTATTGCCAGACTTGTCAAGGCAGACAGCGAGGAACAGGCAGCAGAGCTTATAGCTGCAACACGGAAAAAATACTGGGATGCCAGACATGTCTGTTATGCTTTTGTCATCGGTGATAATAATGAAGTGCAGCGTTTTAGCGATGACGGCGAGCCGGCAGGTACGGCGGGAAAGCCTATTCTTGAGGTGCTTGCGGGAAGCGGCGTAAGAAATGCCCTTCTGACTGTAACCAGATATTTTGGCGGTACACTACTTGGAACAGGGGGACTTGTGCGGGCATACAGTCAGGCTGCCCGTGAGGCGGTGGATAATGCAGTGATTGCGATGATGGTTGACGGAGTCAGGGTATCAGTTGTGACAGATTATGCCGGCCTCGGAAAGATTCAGTATATGGCATCAAAAGAAGAACTGCTTGTGGTTGATACTATATATACGGACAAGGTATGTATTGTTATGGCATTTGAAAAGGAAAGACTTGACGGAATACAAAAGCAGCTTTACGAGATTACAAGGGGCCAGGGTGAAATTGTTACAGAAGCAGGTTTTATGCTGGGAAGAGATGTGAATACGGGGAGGCTGTTTGTACAGGAATGAAGATGTTAACAAATTGTTAACAAAACTGATGGTAAAAAAGCACAAAAAAGATTACTTTTTGATGTACTTTGAACATAGGATAGTAAAAATATCATAAAAAACTCGTTTTTTTTTAGTCGAAAAATATACATTTTTGACAGATTAGGGAAAACGAAAAAAACTAAAAATGGTACTAAAGTACCAAAAAGTGAACAATATTTGAACAAAATCCTGAAAAAAATTATCTGCGGAAAGTGGCTTAAATACTAAGTTTTCACAAAAAATACAAAAAAAATACAAGAATTATTAAAATTTCTCTTGTTAAAATCGTACAAAAATGTTATTATACTACTATCAATCAAAAACTATATTTATCGGATTGATTAACCAAGGGGCTTTGCCCCGTAATAAAACCGAAGGAGGGTTTTAAGCTTTATGAAAAAAACAATTAAAAGAGTTGCAGCTTTAGGTTTAGCCGTAACATCAGTTATGGGTCTTGTTGCTTGTGGTAATAAGGCAGACGACAATAAGACAACAGAAGCTACAACAGCAAAAGCAACTGTTGACTGGTCTAAGGTAGAAAAGCCAAAGTCAATCAAGGTTATGGTTGATAAGACCGTTCTTGAAGAGGGTAACGGTGGTGAAGAGTTCTACGCTGATTTAGCTAAGTGTATCGGTATGGATGAAAAGGCTATCAATTGGGTACGTCCTCCACACAGCGAATATTACACACAGGTTTCACAGGCTTTCCTTTCAGCATCTACAACTCCGGATGTAGTTCTTCTTTCATCTGATTATCTTTCACAGTATGCTGCAAACGGTATGCTCTGGGATATGACAGATGCTTGGGCTGCTTCTGAGACAAAGAACTCAGGCAGACTTATCTCTGCTGCTGAGCAGGTTCTTGCAGCTAACGTTGTTGCAGGTCTTGACGGCGAGAAGAGAATGTATGGTTTCTCTCCATACCGTGGTAACGGATGTTGTACATTCGTTAGTGTAGAATGGCTTGAAGCTGCAGGCTACAAGAAGTCTGATATCGAAGGTAAGACTCTTACATTCGATCAGTACTACGAGATGCTTGAGAAGATGAAGGCTTCAGGTAAGGTTGGTGAGAATGGTGTTATCTCTGCTCCTGGTCTTATTTCATCAGAAGCTCCATACACAAACTACCTTCCAGAATTCTACCAGAAGGCTAACTACACATTCTACCTTGATGGTGACAAGTATGTAGATGGTTTCACACAGCCAGAGATGAAGGCTGCTCTTGAGAGACTTCAGAAGGCTTACCAGGATGGTATCCTTGATAAGAACTGTATCACAGAGAAAGATACAAAGTCTTACCGTGAGAAGTTCTTCCAGGGCAAGAATGGTGCTTATACATACTGGGCTGGTAACTGGGCTAACACAACAGTTACTAACATGAAGAAGTACCTTGGCGAAGGTCATAACGAGATCGTTTACCTTGAGCCAATCGCTGAACTTGGTAAGTATGTAGAGAGACTTGCTCCAGCTTGGTGTATCACAACTGAGTGTGATGAGCCAGAATCTGTATTCAAGTACTTCATCGACACAATGCTTGATGGCGGCAGAACACAGATTGCTTGGACATATGGTCCAGAAGGAACATCTTGGTCAATCGAAGCTGAAGATTACTCAGTAGATGATGGCAAGACAACAAAGACAGCTAAGGCTGGTGAATTCCACTTCTTACAGCAGAAGAGCACAATCGGTTCAGGTAAGGGTTCAGCTTACTCTAAGAACCACATCGACCCATTCATCTCTCTTGCAACATTCAAGGAAGATTTCGTTCTTGATAACAGCATTGCTGGTGATGGTACTGTTAAGTGCACAAAGAAGGGTAACCCTGGTTCAATCACAGAAATCGCTACTAAGAACGGTGAATGGTTCACAGGCGTTTCTGCAGTTGCTACTCCACTTCCAACAACAGAAGAACTTTCAACATACATCGGTGAAATCAACAAGCAGAGAGACGAAGCTATTGCTAAGATCGTTGTTGATGGCAAGTCAGTAGATGAGATGATGACAGCTTACACAAAGGCTGTTGGCGAGAACATCCAGGAAGTTATTGATTCTCTTAATGCAACAATTAAGAAGAAAGCTAACTAATTTTGCCTATATTTTTAATTAATAATTAAATTGTCGTCCGATAGTTTAGTAATTGGTTAATCAGTAATAACGTTCCTGGGGCATGAGCTGCCCTGGGAATGTTGTTGCTATATTTATTTCAAAAGTAATGATTAGGGGTAGGCTTTAATTTGTTACGGAAAATAATATGAAAGAAGGTATAATGATGCAGTGTATTACATGTAATGCCGAATTGCCAAAGAAAGCAAAGAAATGTCCAAACTGTGGCTCACCTGTTATTAATAAGCCAAAGAACATCAAAGTGCTTGCCATAGCAGGTGCTGTAATAGCTTTTTTGGGCGGTTTGCTTCCTTTTGTTCAGAATACTGAGAAAATAGCAAAGGCCTACAGTTTTATGAACATTGAGGACGAGTTCTTTTGGTACTTGTTCATGCTTCTCTTAGTTGCATCTATCATCCTGGTAGCTGTTAAGAAAGAGATGTTTTCTATTATTACAACAGTGCTTGCTGGTGTAATGTTTGTAGTTTCACTTTTTGCGTCACCGTTTGTAGAGCGTGTTGCACGTGGCCAGTATGAGTCTCATATGCTCACTGATTTGGTAGGCGATGGCACTCATGAGTGGAGCTTTGGTATTATCATAGTTATAGTCGGTCTGGTTATTGCCGTTGCCGGTTGTTTCTTTGATGTCCTTAAGTATTTTAAGAAAGAACTTAATGTAGATGCTAAGTATTTAACAAATACGTACAATAAGAACATATGGAAGAGAATGTGGTACTACAGAGGTTTCTATATTATGTTTATCCCTGTAGCCGTATTCATATTGCTCTTTAACTATTTACCAATGCTTGGTATTAGATATGCATTTACTGACTATATTATCAGAGATCCTTACTATGTAGGTGTTAAGCATTTTGTTCAGATGTTCACAAAGGATGTTTCCTTCTGGACAGCTTTCAAGAACACAATGTTTTTGTCTATTGTTAAGTTGATTCTCAATACCGGTGCAGCTGTTATTATTTCTCTTATGTTGCACGAAATTGTTAATCTTGGATTTAAGAAGACTGTACAGACAATTGTTTACCTCCCTCACTTTATGTCATGGGTTGTAGTTGCTTCTGTATTCACTTTGATTTTGAAACCGGGTGAATCAGGTCTTGTTAACTCATTCCTTCTCCAGATTGGTGCGATTCCTGATATGGATCATGCAATCTTCTTCCTTGGTAAGTCGCAATACTGGACAGGAACATATTTCTTCATCAATATCTGGAAAGATACAGGTTGGGGAACAGTCCTCTTCCTTGCTACACTTTCAGGTATCAGCCCTGAGTTATATGAAGCTGCCCAGATTGATGGTGCTAACAGATGGAACAGAATGAGATATATTACATTCCCAGCTTTGGCTAACACAATTATCACAGTATTCATTCTTAACCTTGCTAAGGTTATGAACCTGTTCGAGTCTGTATTCGTTTTGCAGAACCCTAACGTATACGATGTATCTGACGTTATCCAGACATACATCTACCGTAAGACATTCGGTGTTGGTACTGCTAACTACGGTTTCACGACAGCCGTTGGTATTTTTAAATCATTAGTAAGCTGTGTTCTCGTATTGGCTTGTAACTATGCAAGTAAAAAAGTACGTGGACGCGGTATCGTATAAGGAGGGAATAGGCAATGGCTAAGGAAAAAACAATTACTACAAGCAAAAAGAGTAAAAAATTCAAAATATTCCCTTTGGTTAATGGATTAATTTTCATTATCATTTCAATCGTCATCATTGTTCCTATGTGGAAGATTATTGTTGACTCTTTTGATACAACACAGAGTTTAGGTCTTAATATGTGGCCTAAGGAATTCACATTAGGCGGATATACTTCTATCTTTAGAAGTGTTCTGTTATACAAGCCGTTTTTGATTTCTATGTTTACTACAATTGCCGGCGCGTTGCTTGGTTTGACGCTTTCAACATTAGGTGCTTACGTACTTATCCAGTTTGATATGCCGGGCCGTAACTTCTTCGCCTATATGCTTTTGTTCACAATGATTTTCAATGGTGGTATGATTCCTACATACATCGTTATCCGTGACTTAGGTATGCTTGATACCTTGTTAGCCGTTATCTTGCCTTTGGCTATTAACGTTTATAACCTGGTATTGATGAGGAACTTCTTTGAAGGCATTCCGGGAGCGTTGTATGAAGCAGCCCAGATCGATGGATGTTCTCCAATGGGTACATTCATTAAGATCGTTCTTCCTCTTTCAAAGGCTGCTATCGCATCAATTGGTTTGATGTTCGCCGTATTGTTCTGGAACGACTATACAAACTTCAAGATTTATATTGTAGACAACGGTTTATTCAACTTCCAGATGAGACTTCGTTCTATGATTCAGGATGGTAACTCGATTGATACTGGTGATGTAGAGAACCAGGATACAATGATTAATGCTTCTATTATCGTTGCTATTCTTCCTTTCATGATTCTCTATCCATTCTGCCAGAAGTACTTCGTACAGGGTGTTAACGTAGGTGCCGTTAAGG
>JBJENU010000065.1:0-3317 GCA_051880355.1 Lachnospiraceae bacterium
CAGAATGGTAAGTGATGCGGCAGCCACCAAAGCTCCCATTGCCAAGATAGCAGATAAGGTTTCGGGCGTGTTTGTGCCGGTTGTGATTGGAATAGCACTACTTACAATTGCAGTGTGGCTTATAAGCGGTGCAGGTGTGGGATATGCCCTGGCCCGTGGAATTTCAGTTCTTGTAATCAGCTGTCCGTGTGCACTGGGACTTGCAACTCCTGTGGCAATAATGGTTGGCAGCGGAGTAGGTGCAAGAAACGGAATTATGTTTAAAAATGCCGTGGCTCTTGAAGAGACAGGAAAGGCCACAGTAGTTGCATTGGATAAAACAGGCACAATTACCAGAGGAAAACCTCAGGTTACAGATGTAATTACGGCTGGTGGAGCTGACAAAGACCACCTTCTTAAGCTGGCATACAGCCTTGAAAACAGCAGCGAACATCCTCTTGCCAGGGCAATTGTGGATTATGGTGTTAAACAGGGGATAGAACTTTTACCAAGTTCTGATTTTGCAGTAAAGCCCGGCAACGGACTTGAGGCAACAATCGGTGGCAAAAAAGTGTATGGCGGTAATTTTAGATTTATAAGCGGTAAATTCACCATAGATGATGTGCTGGCACAAAAGGCCGAAGAGCTTTCCAATGAAGGCAAGACACCTATGTATTTTGCCGCAGATTCAAAGGTTCTTGGAATTATTGCCGTTGCTGATACAATTAAGGAGGACAGTCATCAGGCAATCGCTGAGCTTAAAAATATGGGCATCCGTGTTGTTATGATTACCGGGGACAATGAAAAAACAGCCAATGCAGTTGGCAGGCTGGCAGGTGTTGATGAAGTGGTGGCGGGAGTGCTTCCTGACGGCAAGGCCAAGGTAATTGCCGGGCTGGCACAGTCAGGCAGAGTCATAATGGTTGGCGATGGAATTAATGATGCACCGGCACTTACAAGCGCATCTATAGGTATGGCCATTGGAGCAGGTACGGATATTGCCATAGATGCAGCTGATGTAGTCCTTATGAAAAATAGTATCATGGATGTTGCAGGTTCGATAAGACTCAGCCGGGCAACGCTTCGCAATATACATCAGAATCTTTTCTGGGCATTTTTTTATAATGTTATTGGAATTCCACTTGCAGCAGGTGTGTGGATACCAATATTCGGCTGGGAGCTTAATCCAATGTTCGGTGCGGCGGCAATGAGTCTGTCAAGCTTTTTTGTTGTAACAAATGCCTTGCGTTTGAACTTCATTAAGATATATAATACAAATAAGGAAATTAAGAAAGTTGAGGAAAAGTTTATGGAAAAGACAATGAAAATTGAGGGTATGATGTGCGGACACTGTGAGGCAAGGGTCAAGAAGGCGCTTGAGGCCATTGATGGTGTAACCGGAGCTGTTGTGAGCCACGAAAACGGCACAGCAGTTATTACAATGGAAAAAGAAGTTGATTCAGCGGTTCTTAGGAATGCTGTTGAGGCACAGGACTACAAGGTTACGAATATAGAATAATCGGAGGATACAGATGAATTTTAAGGAAACAGGTTTCAGACCATTTTATCACAATTTTTGCGCGGTAACTCTCAATCAGGCCCTTCGTGGCCGGATTTCAGGCATTGAAGGCTTTGAGTCAGCAGAATATGCCCTTACCTACGGATATATGGATGAGGAAAAGGGTCTTATGCTTGAGGTTCTGGCAGCTGCAGTAATGGAAGACGGTGGCTTTGGCTTTGCAGATGAAAAACCTAATGTAAGACGTTCAATTAGCATTGATGAGGTTGCCGCTCAGGAATTTTTATTCTTCCCTAACGAGGATGGAAGCCTTTATGACCGCTATGGCGAAAAAATCAAACTGCTTAGTCAGTATGAAGCCGGCGAGGATATTGAAAAGACTCGTGAAATGGACTTTCTTGATGACAGCAGGGATATGAAGTTTATTGACAATGTAAGTGTAACACTGAAAAAGGCAGGACTTGTGGACGAAGTTCGCACTGTAAGAATTGTTGGTGTCGGAGCCAATTATTTTCTTGGAAGGTTAGTCGAGGAGCCTAATCAGGATTTTGGGTATCATCTGGGTGATACTTTTAGCTTTGCTCTGAACGAGGTATCAAAGGGCAAGGTTATTTGCGTTGCCAATCTGAATTCCTCAGGGAAAATAACACCTCAGGAGCTGGAGGACGGTTCTATGCTTAAGGAGGCCGTGTCTGCCTTCAACAAGAAGCCAACAGAACAAAAGCTGTTTTTAGTTATGAGCATATTGAGAGACAGTAATGTTTGGGTGCCTTGCAATGCAGTTGAACAGAGCAGTGACCAGGTGGCACTTACACCTGACATTCTCGTACATAACAATGAAAATTTTATACCGGTATTTTCAAGTCCTAATGAGATGGGAAAGTATGGAGAGGACTATTCCCAGATACAAAAGCCTGTGACGGAGGTTATCAAAATTGCACAGTTTTGCCGGAAAAAGCTTGCGGGACTTGTGCTTAACCCATTCTCTGAACCATTTATAATTAATTCAGAGTTTTTCGGAATCCTTGCAGGTATGAAATCTAATTTATAATGGGGGAAGTAATGGAAAAAGGATTTTATCATATACCTGTTCCTGATAAAATTTTTCAAAAAATGCAGGGCGTTTCCTTTAAGGAGAACCCATACATTTCAAGAGATGACCTGCGGTATGTCAAGGCGTTATTTTATGGCTTTGACTGCAGGGTTCATTGCGGAGAAATGGTGGTAAATAAAGCTGTTGCAGACAGTGTTGTGTCAATTTTGGAAAAGCTTTTTGAGAATAAGTACCAGATTGAGAGGATGGAGCTTATTGATGAGTACGGCGGCAATGATAACTTGTCTATGGCAGCCAATAATTCTTCTGCTTTTAATTACAGATGTATTGCGGGCACCGGTAAGCTTTCCAATCACGCTTTTGGAATGGCTGTGGACATCAATCCCTTTTACAACCCATACATCAGGGAAGGTGCTGACGGATGTGATATTATTGAACCGCAAGGCTCTGAAATTTATGCAGACAGAACCAGACCTTTTGCCCACAAAATAGACCGTGCAGACCTGGCCTACCGGTTATTTACCCGGTACGGTTTTGAATGGGGCGGCGACTGGGAAGGCAGGAAAGACTATCAGCATTTTGAACATAAATAGTTGAGGGCATCAAGCTTGAATATGAGTGCTTTGAGTATACTTTAATACAGTAGGAGAAAAGACAGCAGACTGGGTAAGTGGTCGGCTGTCTTTTAATATTGCACAAAAACTCATATAAATTTTTGTGCAATATTTTTCTGTCTTTTTTTCAAAAAATATGTAACAAATCGTT
>JBJENU010000066.1:0-3303 GCA_051880355.1 Lachnospiraceae bacterium
GTGTTGAGGCTGTGTATGAGCACATTGATGAGGTTACACCACCTAAGGCCAGGGCATCTCTTGCAGAACATGAGAATGATGTGAGAATGAGCAAGGTGCTTGCCACAATCGATGTTAATGCACCTTTTGAATTTGATTATGAAAAGGCAAGGATTGGTAATTTCTTCACAAGTAAAGCCTATGAGATGTTTAAGAGATTTAATTTTAAGACACATCTTAAACGTTTTGAAAATACAACAATAGCAGAAAGTAAGAGTGTTGACATTGAGTATAGGATTATTGACGACTTTGCAGAGACGGAAGCAGTCTTTGACAGACTTAATAAAGAAAATAAAATTGGCTTGTCGGTTATTTGCGATGGCGAGAATTTTTATTGCGCTGGCTTTAGCAGTTCACAGGGCACTTCAGTCATCACAACAGGAGGCTTAGTTACAAAGTCATATCTTTTGGATAAAATATACAGTCTCTGCCGGTGTGAAAAGTCAGATTTTACGGGATATAAGGGTGACAGAACTGTTGTGGCCTTTAATGTCAAGGAGAAAATGAATATTTTCCCTGATTTTGACAGCTCAGATATTGTTGATGCAAGTATTGCTGCATACATTATCAATCCT
Source organism: Lachnospiraceae bacterium (assembly GCA_051880355.1). Taxonomy (GTDB): domain Bacteria; phylum Bacillota; class Clostridia; order Lachnospirales; family Lachnospiraceae; genus JBJENU01. The sequence continues at coordinate 615 of JBJENU010000066.1, forward strand.
TTGCAGGAAAAATATGATTATGAGCCGGTGGCTGCAGCTTTCGGTGTCGGAATAGTGCCGTCAGCAAGTGAGATTATGGGTGGCAGCACCTTTGCACAGGCCGGAATGTTTGAATTTGAAAAGCTTGCCAGACTTGCAGCGACAGAAAGCCTTGTCGCATATCAGGTATGGGATAATCTGAAGGCTGAATTAGAGGCAACAGGACAGAACAAGTTGTTTTTTGATATGGATATGCCCCTTATGTATGTGCTTAACTCCATGGAGAGGGAAGGCGTTAAGGTTGACAGACAGGAATTAGCACGGATTTCCGCAATGCTTGGAGAAAAGATTAGCCAGCTTGAAAAGGAAATCTATCAGGATTGCGGTGAAGAGTTCAATATTAATTCACCAAAGCAGTTAGGCGTTATTTTGTTCGAGAAGATGAAGCTTCCGTACGGCAAAAAAACTAAGTCAGGCTATTCAACGGCTGCAGATGTGCTGGATAAGCTTGCACCTGAGTATCCTGTTGTTCAAAAGATTCTTGACTACAGGCAGGTTGCCAAGTTAAAGTCTACCTATGCAGATGGACTTGAAGCCTATATTGCAGATGACGGAAGGATTCATGGTAAGTTTAATCAGACTGTCACAGCCACGGGAAGGCTCAGCTCAACAGAACCTAACCTTCAGAATATACCAATCAGAATGGAGCTTGGAAGAGAAATCCGCAAGGCATTTGTACCTAAGGAGGGTTTTGTTTTTGCAGATGCCGACTACTCCCAGATTGAGCTTAGAATCTTAAGCTCAATGTCAGGTGATGAGAAGCTGTGTGAAGCCTACAGAACTGCCCAGGATATTCATGCAATCACTGCTTCACAGGTATTTAACGTACCCCTTGACCAGGTAACAAAGACCATGAGAAGCAATGCTAAGGCGGTTAATTTTGGAATTATTTATGGTATAAGTTCTTTTGGACTTAGTCAGGATTTAAGTATTTCCAAAAAAGAGGCGGCAGATTATATAAAACAGTATTTTGCCACATATCCGACCATAGAGAATTTTATTAACGGTATGGTGGAGTCGGCAAAGAAGAACGGTTATGCCGTGACTATGGAGGGCAGACGCCGTCCGATACCTGAACTTAAGTCGTCTAATTTTATGCAGAGAAGTTTTGGAGAGCGAATAGCCATGAATTCTCCGATTCAGGGTACTGCTGCCGATATTATGAAGATTGCCATGATTAACGTTTATAACGGACTTAAGAGGGCAGGCCTTGTATCCAGAATGATTATTCAGGTTCACGATGAAATTTTAGTCGAGACAAAGCCTGAGGAGCTGGAGCAGGTAAGTACAATTGTAAAAGAAGCAATGATGGGAGCTGCCAGACTGTCAGTTCCGCTGGAAATTGATTTAAAGAGCGGAAGTAACTGGCTGGAGGCACACTAATTATTTGATGGCAGCCCGGAAGGCAGATTATATGAGAGTTATAGGAATTACAGGCGGTGTGGGCTGTGGTAAGTCAACCGTCCTTAAATTGATAAAAGATAATTACAATGCATGTATTATCATGGCTGACGAAGTAGGCAGAATGCTTATGGAAACAGGCGGTGCAGCCTACGTAAAGATTGTTGATATATTCGGCGAAGACATTCTTTGTGAAGATAAGACAATTGACAGAGCAAGGCTTGCTAATATAGTTTTTAATAATAAAAATAAACTTGTGGTCCTTAACAGCATTGTTCATCCCCTTGTTAAAAAACATATTATGGAGGACATTGCTGACAAAAGATGCCGGGGTGTATATGATTATTATTTTGTTGAGGCAGCACTTCTGATTGAAGACCACTATGATGTGATTTGTGATGAATTATGGTACATCTATGCAGAAGATGAAGTGAGAATAAAGCGGCTTATGGACAGCAGAGGATATGATTTAGCCAAGTGTGAAAGCTTGTTTAAAAATCAGCTGAGCAAAAATGAATTTGAAAAACACTGTGCTGTTGTCATTGATAACAGCCGTGATTTGGAATATACTTTATCTCAGATAAAGGCTGTTTTGCCTGGAAAGGAGTAGACATGGAACAGGGTTATGTATATGGACTTGATATAGGAACAAGGAACATAGTTGGAGTTGTGGGTAAAATTGTTCATAACCGTTTTAAGGTTGCTGCCCTTGTATCCAGAGAACATGCTACCAGAGCAATGCTTGACGGACAGATTCATGATATATATAAGGTTGGCGATACAATCAGGGAGGTTACGTATGCCCTGGAAAAACAGTTGGGAATAAAGCTTACTGATGTATGTATTGCTGCAGCCGGACGTGTGCTTAAGACATTAGATGTTTCGGCTGAATATACTTTTGAAGAAGAGACAAGAATTAATCAGGAGCATATTTACTCCCTTAATCTGCTTGCTGTTGAAAAAGCACATGTGCAGTTGAATGAAAACAGTAAGCAGAAGTTTTATTGTGTAGGTAACACTCCTATAAGGTACAGGCTTAACGGTTATGATATTAATAATCTTGAAGGGTACAAGGCTAATTCCATTGGCGTTGACCTGATTGCCACATTCCTTCCGGAGGAGGTTGTGGATGGCCTGTATGAGGCTGTTAACTATGCCGGACTGTCAGTGGCAAGCCTTACATTAGAGCCTATTGCAGCTATGAATATTGCAATTCCTGAAAATTACAGGCTTCTTAATATAGCTCTTG
>JBJENU010000067.1:0-3298 GCA_051880355.1 Lachnospiraceae bacterium
AACTTATCATCTTGACAAAAGAAAGAAGGTATTATAATATGTAGATATCTACAGAAAAGACGGCGGTATGTTTTTATGGAAGAAAAATATTTTGGTCCGGTGGTAAAAAAAATAAGTGAGGAAATAGATCGCAGAGCTAATCTGGAAATTAGAAAATATCATCTCACACTGACTCAGACAAGAGTAATTTTATTTTTATCACAAAAACCTGAAAAAACAGCTACCCAGAAGGAATTGGAGGATTACCTTCAGGTTTCTCATCCTACGACAGTGACGATTATCAGAAGCATGGAAGCAAAAAAGATGGTGTCAACCTGGTTTGATAATGCTGACAGGCGTATGAAGAATGTAAAGCTGGTATGGGGCAATGAGGATATGTACAGTGAGCTTGAGCAGAATGCGGAAAATATGGAAATGAGGCTGCTGGCTGGATTTACAGCAGAAGAAAAGGAGCAGTTTATGTCATTTTTGAACCGTGCATATAAAAATGCCATAAGATGAAAATATTTTATGGCACTTTTTATTTAATACAAAATGTAGCTAACTACACATTAGGAGGAGAAGAAACAATGGAACAGTCTTTATGTAATTACAATAAAATGCCTGTATGGAAGGCAATAGTTCAAAATGCATTGCCGGCAGTGGCAGCAATGCTTATGGTGCTGATATATAATCTGGCAGATACTTTTTTTATAGGTCAGACCAATGATGCGTATCAGGTTGCAGCAGTGTCTCTTGCGACACCTGTTTTTCTTGTATTTATGTCTATAGGGACAATTTTTGGAATTGGCGGAACTTCAGTTATATCAAGGGCTTTTGGAGAGGGAAGAAGTGAGTATGCTCGAAAAGTATGTGCATTTTGTATGTGGAGCTGCGTGGCCGTTGGGATTTTGCTGACTATAGGCTTCCTGATGTTTATGGAGCCTTTGCTTAAGCTGATTGGAGCAAGTACAGATACATGGGAGCACACCAAAACCTACCTGACTATTGTAAGTTTTTCGGGGACTTTTGCTTTGATTTCAAGCTGTTTTTCCAATATATTGAGGGCGGAAGGGCAGGTTACCAGAGCCATGAATGGACAGCTTGTTGGAAATATATTAAATATGGCACTGGATGCTGTTTTTATTATGGCATTTCACTGGGATGTTGTGGGATGTGCATTGGCGACTCTGCTGGGAGAAACGGTAGGAGCTGCATATTACCTTTATTATTATATGACAGGTAAGTCATCTCTGAGCGTCAATATTAGAAATTTTACTTTGAAAGACAAAGTCGCAGGCGGTGTGTTGTCAATCGGAGTTCCGGCAGCACTGGGCTCTATTTTAATGAGCGTTTCCCAGATTATTATGAATAGCTGTATGTCGTCATATGGTGATATGGCTGTTGCAGGAATCGGAGTGGCAATGAAAATTGTTATGATTACCGGAATGATATCAATGGGAATAGGGCAGGGCATCCAGCCTCTTCTGGGGTATTGCGTTGGAGCAAGGGAATGGGAGCGGTTTAAAGGGTATATGAAGGTTGCTTTGTGTTTTGCCGCAATGCTTGGGGTGACATTAACCATACTGTGTTATTTGTTTACAAATCAAATCGTGGGTGTGTTCCTGACCAACGAAGCTGCTTTTGATTATGCAGTGGAATTTGCCAGAATTTTACTGTCAACAGGCTCTTTATTTGGTATATTTTATGTGCTTACTAATGCATTACAGGCGATGGGAGCTGCTTTGCCATCACTTATTGTGAATATAAGCAGACAGGGGCTCGTATACATTCCGGTCTTGTTTATATTTAATGCGGTACTTGGAGTAAACGGACTAGTGTGGGCTCAGCCTGTTGCGGATATTATCGCTTTAGTAGTTGGAATTGTAATGTATCTGAATAAATGGACCAGACTTTTGCAAAAAAAGTAAGTATGTGATATAATTAATTCAACCCAAGGTTAACTTTAGGAGGAATTATTATGTACAATTTTACAGATGATTGTGTGACAGGAATTGCTATGATTGATGATGAGCACAGAGGTCTTTTTGATACTATTAATCAGGCATTTCGCCTTTTGGGTGAAGAAGGGGATTTGTCAGATGATGTAAAAAAGCTGCTGGATAGGTTAAAGGAGTATGCTGATACTCATTTTGAACATGAGGAGGCATATATGAGGGAGATTAATGATCCTGAGCTTGCAAGACAGAAGAAGGAGCATCAATCATTTAGGGAAAAGCTGGGTGAGTTTTCCACGGAAAAGCTTGAGAAAGCTGATTGTACCCAGGCACTTAGGGAACTTCTGGAGTATTTGTCCCGCTGGTTGTACCGTCATATATTGGGCAGTGATATTATGATTGGCAAGTTTGCTGCCAAGGAAGAGGGCTTTAAATTTACTGAACGTTTCTACACCGGAATTGGGTTTGTTGACGAGGAACACTCAACTCTTTTTGATATAATTAATGAGGCTCATAAGCTGATTTATGAAGAGCTTCTCCACGACAAATACGATAGGATTGTTAAGATTTTGGAGGATTTGAAGGATTATACAATCCGCCACTTTAATCATGAGGAGGAGTATATGACCGGCATCGGGTATACCGGACTTGCTGCCCAGAAGGCTGCCCATCAGGCTTTTATTGACAGACTTGATGAGGTCAATCTTGAAGAGATGGATGATAACCAGCAGGAATATCTTGAGGAACTGGTTGAGTTTTTGAAGGGCTGGCTTGTCAACCATATCGTGAAAATGGATAAGTTAATTCCCGGCGGGGAATAATATAGAGTGTTATGAAAGGGGATTTGCGTAGAAAATGTGTTTACATGAATGGGGATTTGCGCAGAAAATGTGTTTACATGAATGGGGATTTGCGTTATACTCTCTTTAGAAAGGTGGTATTATAAATGGAAAAACCATTTTTTAAGAGAAAAATATACGATGAGATACTCGAATGGAAAGAGAATCGTAGCGATAAATATGCCCTTCTTATAAAAGGTGCAAGGCGAGTTGGAAAGTCAACTATTGCAGAGGAATTTGCCAAGAGGGAGTTTAAATCATATATTCTTGTTGACTTTGCCCATACCAGTAAGGCAATAATGGAGCTTTTTGATGATATGTATGATTTGGACTTTTTCTTTTTACAGTTACAGCAGTTGACCGGAACGAGACTGTATGAAAAGGAATCTGTAATCATTTTTGATGAAGTGCAACTACTTCCAAAGGCCAGACAGGCAATTAAGTATCTTGTGGCTGACGGAAGATACAAATATATTGAAACAGGTTCCTTATTATCTATAAAGAAGAATACAAAAGATATAT
>JBJENU010000068.1:0-3294 GCA_051880355.1 Lachnospiraceae bacterium
TGAAGAACAGCTTGAGGTTTTCAGACTGAAAGGCGGAAGATACCTTGTAGTTGAAGCGTAATTTTAAAGTGCACGATAGACTTGCATAAGTTTATCGTGCATTGTACTATAACGGATTGGAATGATAAATTTTGAAGATAACACTTATTACAGTTGGGAAAATAAAAGAAAAGTATTTTACCATGGCAATTGACGAGTATGCTAAAAGGCTTTCAAGATATTGCAGGCTTGATATAATTGAGGTGGTTGATGAGAAAACACCTGACCAGGCATCAGACAGGGAATGTGAGATTATCAAGGACAGAGAGGGCGACAGAATTGCTGCCAATATAAAGGATGATGCATATGTGATTGCCCTTGCAATTGAAGGCAAAATGCTTGATTCGGTGGAATTGTCGCAAAAGATACAGAAGCTGGGAATTGACGGAAGAAGCCACATTACTTTTATTATAGGCGGCTCCCTGGGACTTTCTGATAAAGTTCTTCAAAGAGCAGATTTCAAGCTGAGCTTTTCACCTATGACATTTCCCCATCAGCTTATGCGCGTAGTGCTGCTGGAGCAGATTTACAGAAGCTTCAGGATAATAAGCAATGAGCCGTACCATAAATAAAAAAACTCTTTGCAACCTGCCGTGAAAAATGGTATAATGTTAAAATGGATTTTGTGTGAAATCAGAGGAGAAAATCATATGGAATTATGGGATATTTACGATAAAAATAAAGTTAAAACAGGTAGGACAATGAAGCGCAATGACTGGTGTCTTAAGGATGATGAGTATCATCTTACCGTTCTTGGGGTTGTTGCAAGACCTGACGGAAAGTTTTTGATTACTAAAAGAGTTTTAACCAAGTCGTGGGCCCCGGGCTGGTGGGAAGTATCAGGCGGAGCTGCAATGGCAGGTGAAGAATCATTGGATGCAGTTAAGAGAGAAGTCCTTGAAGAGACAGGACTTGACGTCAGTAATGCTAAGGGCGGTTATCTTTTCACCTATCACAGGGAAAATCCGGGCAAAGGCGATAACTACTTTGTTGATGTGTACAGATTCGTCATGGATTTTGATGAGAGTGATGTTAAGCCGCAGGAGGCTGAGACCGACGGATTTATGATAGCAGACCTTGAACAGATTAAGGAATTTGCTGCCCAGGGGATTTTTCTGCACTATGACAGTATAAAAAAAGCTTTTGAAATGTAATTTGGAAGGATTAGGGATATGAATGTTAGTGAAAAAGCCCATGAGATGAAGCTTGCATCGCCTAAAATGGCAGCGGCTGATATCAGTATTCGCAATAAAGCACTGGAATTAATTGCCAGGGCACTGGTTGATGGAAAGGAAGCAGTTTTTGAGGCTAATCATAAGGATTTGGATGGGGCAGTTGAAAATGGTGTTGCCCAGTCAGTTCTTAAGAGACTTAAGTTTGATGAGGACAAGTTAAAGAGTGTGGTTGATGGCATCAACCAGCTTATAGGCCTTAAGGACCCGGTGGGCGTAATCCAGCTTAACAGGGAATTAGATGATGATTTGCTGCTTACCAGAGTAAGCTGTCCCATAGGTGTTATCGGAATTATTTTTGAGGCAAGACCTGATGCTTTAGTACAGATTTCCACACTTTGTATTAAAAGTGGAAATTGTGCAATTTTGAAAGGCGGAAAGGAAACTGCCAATACTAACAGGGTGTTGTTTGAAATTATTCACAGATGTGCGGTTGAAGCAGGGCTTCCATGGGAATGTCTTCTTCAGGTGGAGCAGCACAATGAGATTGATGAGCTTCTGGCCTGTAACAAGGATGTGGATTTGCTTATACCGAGAGGCTCCAATAAATTTGTGCAGTACATAATGAATAATACAAAAATTCCTGTTATGGGACATGCAGACGGCATATGCCATATTTATGTGGATAAGGACTATGATAAAGAAAAGGCCATCCCTGTTATTGTTGATGCTAAAACTCAGTATACGGCAGCCTGTAATGCAGTTGAGACAATTCTTGTAAGCAGAAGTATTGCAGGGGAATTTTTGCCGGAGCTTAAGGCTGCTTTTGATGCTTCAAATGTCAAAATAAGAGGCACAAAGGAAGTTGCCGGAATTATTGACTGTGAGATAATGGGCGATGAGGATTTTGCCTGTGAGTATCTTGACCTGATTGTTTCCGTAAAGCTTGTTGATGATGTGAATGAAGCTGTTGGACATATTAACCGTTTTGGCTCACACCACACAGACTGTATCATTACAGAAAATGATGAAACAGCAGGCAGGTTTATGCAGATGGTGGATTCAGCCGGAGTGTACCGCAATTGTTCAACGAGATTTGCAGATGGCTTCAGGTATGGTTTTGGAGCAGAGGTGGGCATCAGTACAAGTAAGATTCATGCAAGAGGTCCGGTAGGAGTTGAAGGTCTGGTGACCTATAAGTATATGCTGCAGGGCAATGGCAATATAGTTGCAGATTATGCCTCCGGACTAAGAAGGTTTACCCATAAGGATGTGTAAAATGACCAAAAAACAAAAAGCACTGATAATAATTGAAAAATTAAAGGAAATGTATCCTGATTCAGGCTGCTCCCTTGAGTATGACCAGGCATGGAAGCTTCTTGTAAGCGTAAGGCTTGCGGCACAGTGTACCGATGCAAGGGTTAATGTTGTTGTGGCTGGACTTTTTGAGAAATATCCCGATGTGGCATCTCTGGCAGCAGCACCGGTGGAGGATATTGAGGCAATTGTCCATCCATGCGGGCTTGGTAAAAGCAAGGCAAGGGATATTTCAGCCTGTATGAAGGTTTTACAGGAAAAATACAATGGAAAGGTGCCTGAAAGCTTTGATGAACTGCTGGCACTGCCCGGTGTGGGAAGAAAAAGTGCCAACCTTATTATGGGAGATATATTCGGTAAGCCTGCAATTGTGACTGATACCCATTGTATAAGGCTTGTCAACAGAATGGGTCTGGTTGACAACATAAAGGAACCTGCTAAGGTTGAAGCGGCACTGTGGAAGATAATTCCTCCCGAAGAGGGAAGTGATTTCTGTCACAGACTGGTTGACCATGGAAGAAAAATATGTACGGCAAGAACAAGCCCGTATTGTGACATATGCGGTCTGGCAGATGTTTGTTCTAAAAAAATATAGGGAGAGGTTGTTATGTCAATAGTAGCTGTTTTATTATTCTGGTATTTTGCAGTAGGCAGGAATAAGCCTGAAATTTATAATAAAATAAAGGGAAAGGGAGCAGTAATAATCGGGATATTTATTGTGCTGTCTGTTATGGGCTCTACACCTTTTGCTCTTTTTCCGCTTTTA
>JBJENU010000069.1:0-3284 GCA_051880355.1 Lachnospiraceae bacterium
CCTTCATATCCTACAGCCCTGGCTGCATTAACTGCAACACTTCCAATCTCATTCCTTAAATTCTTAGTAATTTTTAAACATGGAGTTTCCTCAATTACCTTCTGATGATTTTTCTGGATTGAGCAATCTCTTTCTCCTACATGAATCACATTTCCAAACTTATCAGCAAGTATCTGAACTTCAACGTGGCGGGGTTTTTCAATGTATTTTTCAAGATACATATTATTATCTCCAAAGGCATTTGACGATTCTGCCTGTGCCAAATTGAATAATTCTTCAAATTCCTCCGGGCAGCGCACAACACGCATACCCTTGCCTCCGCCTCCCAAAGCTGCCTTTATCATAACAGGATATCCTATATTATCAGCAGCTTTTTTGGCTGTCTTTACATCCTTCAACGGCTTATTGTCCCCGAAAACCACGGGAATGCCTGCCTTTATCATTGTATTTCTGGCCTGTGCCTTGTTTCCCATCATATTTATTGTCCGTGCAGATGGTCCTATAAACTTCAGGTTAAAATCGTCACAAATTTCTGCAAAATCACTATTCTCGGACAAGAATCCAAATCCCGGATGTATGGCCTGGGCCTTGGTTGCAAGAGCCGCTGCAAGAATTCTTTTCATATTCAGATAGCTGTCTTTGCCGGCAGCTGTGCCTATACATATGCTCTCATCTGCCAGACGAGTATGAAGGCTGCCTGCATCAGCCTCTGAATATACCGCAACTGTTTTTATGCCAAGCTCCCTGCAGGCTCTTATTATTCTAACCGCAATCTCACCGCGGTTAGCAACGAGTATCTTATTAAACATACCATCAACCTTATCCTATAACAAAAAGTGGCTGTCCGTATTCAACTACAGCGCCATTCTCTATAAGTATTTCTTTTATCACGCCATCAAAATCACATTCAATTTCGTTCATCAGTTTCATAGCTTCAACAATACCAAGAGTCTGCCCCTTTGACACTATGTCCCCTTTCTTTACATAAGGCTGGGCATCAGGTGAAGGTGCACAATAAAATGTTCCAACCAGCGGTGACTTTACCACATTGCCATTATCTACCGAAAACTTTTTATCCTGCTCATAATTTTCCTGAATCACACTGACTGACTGTACAGCTTCCTGCCTGCCTCTTCTTGCCTCAAGAATAAGTTTCGTACCATCTTCCTCAAGTGTAAAGCTTGTCAGCTCTGAATTTGATACGCTCTCAATCAGCTTCAAAATCTTTTCAAATTCCATAAAGTGCCTCCAAATCAGTTATTTTTTCAATGTTTATTACCCTGACTTCACTATTAATCCTTCTGACGAAGTTTCCCAGTGAATGCCCCGGTCCAATATCAACAAAAGTATCACATCCCATATTAATCAGCTTTCTCACTGACTGTTCAAAACGAACCGGAGAATATACCTGTTTTTGTAAAAGTCCTTTTATGTCATCTTCTTTTGAAGTTACTATCCCGGCATCATAGTTAGTAACATAGGGAACAGCAACATCTGAAAATTCAATATTGTCAAGCACTGCCCCAAGCTTGTCTCCGGCGCCCTTAAGCATAGGTGAATGAAATGGTCCCGAAACCTTAAGGGGAATTACTTTCTTCGCTCCCGCCATTCTCAACCTGTCTCCAACTGCTTTTACCAAATCTGCCCGCCCTGTTATAACATACTGTCCCGGACAATTGTAATTGGCAATTCCAATTAACTGACTTATATCCTGCCTGCTGTCAGCTATGGTCTGTGCAATGACTTCCTCTACAACTGAAAGCTCAAGACCCAGAACTGCACTTAAAGCTCCAACTCCTGCAGGTACTTCTTTGGCCATTATTATACCACGTTTTCTTACAAGCCTGCAGGCATTGGCAAAATCAAGTGCTCCCGAAGCCACCAGGGCACTATACTCACCAAGGCTAAGACCGGTATTGTAATCCTGTTTTATGCCTGTCTGCCTTACGGCGGCAAGCATGGCAATTTCAGCTGTAAGTATTGCAATCTGGGTATACTCTGTAATATTTATATTATCATTTTCCTTAAATATCAGAGCTTCCATATCCAGGCCGCAGGCACTGCCCGCAATTTCGAAGCACTTGCGTGAACACTCAAAATTCCTGTAAAAATCCTCTGCCATACCAATGTACTGTGTTCCTTGTCCCGGGAACATAAACACTGTTTTCATATTGCACAACCACCAATTTTTATTTTCCAAATTTAATATTGACAACACATATTTCGCTTATGCTTCCCACACGCATAAGTGGACCATATACACCGACTCCTGATGTAACAATGCTGTCCATATTGTTATATCGCTTAAGTCCATATGGATTTTTCCACATCAAATTAGTTGCTATGGTGAGAGGAAAGAACTGACCATCGTGGGTGTGTCCGGAAAGCATTAAATCCACCCCCTGCTGCGAAACTTCTTCTAAATCCCTTGGCTGATGGTCCAGCACAATTACAGGCATATCCGTATCAACCCTATTCATAAGCGATTCAAGTGATTCTCTCTGTCCGTCAGCGGTACAGGTCTTCTGGTAATCTATACGTCCAATCAACGCAACGGAATTGGCAATTACCGTTGCCTCATCATTAAGTACAACAATTCCTGCCTCCTCAAGAAATTCATCCATACGTTCATCCCGGTAATCTGCCTCACGGCTCTGAATTGAAAAGCCGCCAAAAAGCCTCTCTGATACATCATGATTGCCATAGCATGCATATATTCCGTACTTGGTCTTAATCTGCTTCAACAATCCTATAATCTCTTCCGGCTTATAAATACCATCATATACATTATCAAAAATATCACCTGCTATAAATACCACGTCAGGCTCCTGCTGATTGATTTTGTCAAGCATCTGCTCCATCATCTTATAGCCTATGCTGTATCCGAGATGTAAATCTGCTACTAAAACCGCCTTCATGGAGTCAACTTCTGCCTCTTTTTCAATATTGACATCATAATTTGTAACACGTATGTACTGTGCATTCAATATACCATAAACACTTGTTACGCCGACAGAAATCATAATAATCAGACCTACAACCCACACGGTCTTTCTATTGCCGTAAAACTCAACCGATATCTTCTTAATCCTGCGAAGAATTAATCTTACAATGTCTATCACAAGAATATACAGGAATATGTACAGAGCAATACCAATCCAGTAATTGGACAATCTCTGCAAAAATCTCTGGACATTGCATATTGGCATAAAAAATGCTATGACTGTGGTGCTTGCCATTGCAATTATTATAAAGCTGTTAATAAATAAAAATCGTTTCTTCTT
>JBJENU010000070.1:0-3281 GCA_051880355.1 Lachnospiraceae bacterium
GCCTTCCTGCATCTTACAGTCAGATGCTTCAAGATACTGGATTGTCATTCTGAGCTTATCAAGGTATGCCACAACCTCTTCTGCCGAGCGCATATCCGGTTCAGAGACAATTTCAATAAGCGGAACACCACTTCTGTTAAAGTCAACAAGTGAGCAGTCATCCCAGTCGTCGTGGATGAGCTTGCCTGCATCCTCCTCCATATGGATTTCGTGAATACCGATGCTCTTTTTAACACCGTTAACTTCAATATCTACATGACCATTTCTGCAAATCGGGTAATAGAGCTGTGAAATCTGATAATTCTGTGGATTATCAGGATAAAAATAGTTTTTACGGTCAAACTTATTGTTTCTTGTAATATCACAGTTAGTTGCAAGACCAACTGCCATAGCATATTCAACAACCTGCTTATTGAGAACAGGAAGTGAACCCGGCATACCTGTGCAGACAGGACATGTATGTGTATTAGGTGCACCGCCGAAAGCTGTTGAGCAGGCACAGAAAATTTTTGTTTTTGTTGCAAGTTCTACATGAACTTCAAGTCCAATGACTGTTTCGTACTGCTTCATCTTCTTATGCCTCCTTCTTTGCTAATGTGCTGTGCTCATATTCACGGCTGCATTCATAGCTGTATGCTGCCCGTATAATCTTCTTTTCTTCAAAACAGTTACCAATAAGCTGCAAGCCGATTGGAAGTCCCTTGCTGTCCAGACCGCAAGGAACGCTGATGCCCGGAAGACCTGCCAGGTTAACTGAAATTGTATAAATATCTCCAAGATACATCTTAATAGGGTCACTTAATGATTCACCCAGCTTAGGTGCTGTTGTCGGAGCCGCCGGTCCAAGAATTACGTCATACTTTTCAAAGGCCTTGTCAAAAGCCTGCTTGATAAGCGCCTTGGTCTTAAGTGCCTTAATATAATAAGCATCATAATATCCTGAGCTGAGAACAAATGAGCCAAGCATAATTCTTCGCTTAACCTCAGGTCCAAAACCTTCTGAACGGGTCTTTTTGTACATCTCGTGCAAGCCCTCGTAGCTGTCACTTCTGTAACCATACTTAACACCGTCAAAGCGGGCAAGATTTGAGCTTGCCTCTGCCGAAGCGATAATGTAATATGCAGGAATTGCATACTCTACAAGACTTAAATCAAACTCTTCAACGATTGCACCCTTTGACTTAAGAACATCTGCCGCCTTAAGGATAGCTTCCTTAACTTCGCTGTCAAGTCCTTCTGTCATATAATCTCTCGGAATACCAATTCTTAAGCCCTTCACATCATCAACAAGTGCTGATGTGAAATCATAACTGTCTCTCTTAACAGATGTGCTGTCCTTGCTGTCATAGCTTGCAATTATCTCCAGAATTGTGGCACAGTCTGTAACGTCCTTGGCAATAGGTCCAATCTGGTCAAGAGATGAACCGTAAGCAATAAGACCATAACGTGAAACTGTTCCGTAGGTTGGCTTCATGCCTGTAACGCCACAGAAGGAGCTCGGCTGTCTGATAGAACCGCCTGTATCTGAACCAAGAGCATATGAACACTCCTCTGCTGCAACTGCTGCCGCAGAACCACCTGATGAACCACCAGGCACATGTCCGATATTCCACGGATTCTTAGTCGGGCCAAAGAAGGAAGTCTCTGTTGTACTTCCCATAGCAAACTCATCCATGTTAGTCTTGCCGATAATTACAGCACCGGCCTTTTCAAGGTTGATTACTGCCTCTGATGAATATGTCGGCACAAAATTTCCAAGAATCTTAGAACTGCACGTTGTGAGTGTTCCCTTGGTACACATATTATCCTTAATTGCCACAGGGACACCTGCCAGAGGACCGTCAAACTCACCCTTGTCGATAAGCTCCTGCACCAGTGCCGCCCGCTTAAGTGCCGCCTCCTTATTGGTTGTAACGTAAGCATTAACGTCACCTTCCACTCTCTCAATCCTGGCGAAAGCTGCTTCTACAGCATCTGTGACTTTAACCTCACCTAATTTTATCTTAGCGCCCAACTGGACAGCTGTTAAACTCATTAAATCCACTTACTTGTCCTCCTATGCAAAAGTCTTAGGCACCATGAAGCTGCCATCTTTTTCTTCCGGAGCGTTGGCAACAATGTTATCCCTGTCGTCACCATTAGTTACAACATCCTCCCTGAATACATTGTTAACAGGGAAAACATGTGACATAGGCTCAACTCCGTCTGTGTCAAGCTCATTCAATGTATCAATATAATTAAGCATATTAGTCATATCCTTCTTTGCCTGTTCCTTTTCCTCATCGGACAAGGAAAGTTTGGCAAGGATACCTACATATTCGATTGTTTCATCAGTAATATTATTAGCCATATGAAGTCTCCTTTTTCATCACACAATTATCTGAAATTATACCACATCAGCCTTATATTTTCAAGACTTTTCCATCAAGGATTGCTTCTGTAAGTTTATCTTTTGAATATTTAAGCTTCAGTGAGAAAAAAGGCATATTTCTTTCAAGCAGCTCGAAAAATATTAAGTCACCTTCCCACAGATTCAACTCATGGATTCTGTCCTTTGCAACCCATTCCAGCACACCTTCGCTGCAAGGGCCTATATTTCCTTCAAATTCAGTTGCCGTGTACAAAAACATATACTCACAAGGGTATTCATCAGACACAAAGGTTATTATCCCCCTTAACCTTGCATCTTTAAGTGTAAGCCCTGTTTCTTCCAGACATTCCCTGGCAACACATTCCTCCGGGCTTTCCCCCTTTTCAAACTTACCTCCTACTCCAATCCATTTATCGTGGTTTATGTCATTTTCCTTCTTAACTCTGTGGAGCATAAGGTAATTTTCATTATTTTCTATATAACAAAGGGTCGTCAGCATGGTATTTTCCATTAGTATCTCTCCTTGTTTTTTACTGTTACCTGTATTATAATCAAAATAGATTTTTATATCAAGAGAAACGGGGTGTTTTATTAGTGAATTATGGTGATATGGGAAACGGTATGTACCGCAATCCCATCCTTTATGCAGATTATTCTGACCCGGATGCAATCCGTGTGGGCGATGACTATTTTATGATTGCATCTTCTTTTTGCAATGCGCCCGGAGTGCCGCTCCTTCATTCAAAGGATTTGGTAAACTGGCAGGTTGTCAATTACGTGTGGGATAAAATTCCCGAAAGCCGGTATAACAAGCCGGTTCACGGCTGTGGTGCCTGGGCTCCTTCCATCCGCTGTCACGATGGTGTATTTTACTGCTTTATTCCCATGCCTGACGAAGGTATATATGTTT
>JBJENU010000071.1:0-3278 GCA_051880355.1 Lachnospiraceae bacterium
TCTGTCCACTTTCATGAACAGATGCCTTGTCTCAAGGCTGTTTTTTTACAGCCCCATTTTTTTGTGTTTTGCGACTAATATGTGGAAGGAGGGATGTGCATGGATAACGGTGCAGGTAGCTACCGCCGTTTCCTTGATGGAGATGATAATGGACTTAGAGAACTGATTGACGAATATTATGATGGCCTGGTGCTATACCTTAATACATATCTGAGGAATATTTTGACTGCCGAGGAACTGGCAGAAGATGTTTTTGCGTTGCTGGCAATCAGAAAGCCTAAGTTTGGAGGCAGGTCAGGTTTTAAAACATGGCTGTATGCCATCGGAAGAAATACGGCAGTTGATTACATAAGAAAAGAGGCCGGAAAGAACACACTGTCTATTGAAGCCTGGGGAGGGGATGCCAGTGGCGATATTAATGTGGAAGCTGAGTATATTGCAGGTGAGGACAAAAAGTTAATTCACCGGGCAATGTCCCGGCTTAAGCCGGAATACAGGCAGGCACTGTGGCTTGTCTATTTTGAAAATATGACAGGCAGGGAGGTGGCGCAGGTAATGAAAAGGACTGTTGCCAGCGTTGAACATCTGATACGGAGGGCAAAAGCTGCTCTGAAGAGGGAAATGGAAAAGGAGGGATTTGTCTATGAAAAGTCATGAAGAAGTTTTTAAAAATGTTATAAGGCGAAGGGACAATGGAGAAAAAATTGTAAAAGCAACCGGTAACAGGTGGCAGCCATGGGTGGGGCTGGCGGCCTGTGCCACTCTTGCGGTTATTGTATCGTATATAGCTTTTACATCTGTTGAACCTGTAAAAGATTTAAAGGCTGAACCTGAAAGTGAGGCTGTGAATGATTCAGTTAGTTATATGTTTAACTGGGATGACGTTATATGGGGAAAAAGCGGCGAAGGCTACGATGAAGTTGTAGTGGAATGGGGATATGTAAAACAGGATAATCGCCTTAAAATCAATATGGCACTTTTTGAAGTGTTAAGCTCCTGTCCCGGGGAAGCAATTGTGGCCATGGGTGTGTCATATGCGCCACATAGTAGTCAGATTGTGGACGAAACTGATGAAAGGTATTTGGAAATTCAACACCAAATACAGGAAGCTCAAAATATAATTGAAGAACTGAAGAAGAGTATGTATGAATTTGAAACATCATATACAAAGGTTCCGGTTCAGGAGTATTCTGAAAAGATGCCGCCTGAGATAGAATCTGAGAAAGCCAGGCTGGAGGAAGCAAAGAAAAGGTTGGAAGAGTATCGGGCTAAAATGAATGAGGAGCTTATTAGAAATCTTAGTGTAGCAGGGTATGCAGTTGAGAAAAATGGGACGGTGTTCTTTTTTACCAGTCCTAATCGGCTGAAGGAATTAAATTTTGACGGGGTTGAAGACTGCTATTTCTTTCTTGCGACAAAGGAACAATTTTATAAATAATTGCCGGTTAAGGCAGCAGGGTGAATGTTGATACGGACACCCTGCTTTTTTGCGTTCTCATATTTATGAAAAAAGTATAAAAATTATATAAATATATTGTGTATTTTAGTATAAGTATGCTATAATATTCACAAATATAGTACGGATACATAAATTGCATCCGGGAGGTCTGAATGATGAATAAAGAACTGGAGAAGATTGTAGCTCAGATGGATATGATACGGGAGTGCTGTGACAGGGAGGTCGTTGTTGCGGTGCTTGATAAAGATAAGTATGTTGTGGGCTTTAGTATGCCACCGCAACATCCGCCTGTTCTTAAAGTGGGTGATAAGTTTGATGACCCTACGGGAGCTTTGGATAAGGTCTTAAGAAGAGGTGTTAAGATGCACAACGTACTTCCCAAGGAAGTCGTTGGGAATGCCATGGAGGGCAATCTGGTGCCGGTTATGGATGGAATGGATGTAGTTGGCTGCGTTGCAGTAAGCTATTATGTGGATAAAAAGCAGCAGATGAAGGATATAGTGGCAGGCTTTAAGGCATCAATTAATGAGGTTAACACTGCGGTTGAGAATTTTATGGAGGGAATCGGAAGTGTAAGCAGTAAGCTTGAGGCTATGGATGCCAATACTGCCCAGATTGAAGTGGATGCAGCCAAGGCTAAGGAGGTTGTGGCCAAGGTTAGTAAAAGTGCTGACCGTTCCAACATTCTTGCACTCAATGCTGCCATTGAGGCGGCAAGAAGCGGTGAAGCTGGCAAGGGCTTTTCTGTTGTTGCAACAGAGATGGGTAAGCTTGCCGGCGAGAGCAGTGCCTCTGCTTCTCAGATTAAGGAGAGTCTTAACGTAATTACCGAGCATTTACATGGAACTATCAGGTCGATAAAGGAAGCAAGCGGCGAAGCCAGTGAACACGCTGAGACTATAGGCTTTGTCAAGGAGACTTTAAGGAAAGCACTTGAACTTTCAGATATGCTGGAAGAGAATGTTGATAAGATTTAATTGAATATTTAACCGCAGAATACATATACTTTTACCATAATTTTATAAATTATTGGTGAGGTATGGAATTGAGTATTAATTTTAAACATATGGCGCTCAGCCTTTTAATAAGCCTTGGAAGCGGATTTATGGGATGGTTTCTGACAAGGGATGGTATGGCACGGTACGATAATATGCATAAACCGTGGCTTTCACCACCGGGATGGCTTTTTGTGGCAGTATGGACCGTCCTGTATGTAATTATGGGAATTGGGGCATACATGGTGTATGAGACTGGGGATGACAGGAGAGAGAATGCGCTTACGCTGCATATATGCCAGCTTCTTGCCACCATTGGCTGGAGCCTTCTTTTCTTTGGCTTTGAGGCGTATATTTTTGCTTTTGTATGGCTGGTTTTGCTGTGGGTTTTAGTGTTTTTCACAATAAAACAGTTTCTGGCCATTAAGCCGGTTGCGGGGAAGATGCTTATTCCGTATATTTTATGGATAACTTTTGCCGGATATCTGAATCTGGCCGTTGCAGTGCACAGGTAGTATATGGGATGATTAGAATACAAAAAGAGGATGGGATAATTGTTATGAATATTACAGAATATCAGGCAAAGATTGGTAAACTGCAGGTTGTTAACGGCAGGTTATCACTGCAGAATGAATACAGACTTGTTGATGCCGATGAGCAGATATACAGATATATCGGGAAGAATTCAGTGCGTCCTTTTACCGCACTGATACATAGTGATGATTTACCGGTATTTTATGATGCTGTTGAAAAGTTGGATGAGAAGCCGCAGCTTCTGCTTATAAGGGTGCTCAACTGCAATGAGGATTATCGTTATATGTTTG
>JBJENU010000072.1:0-3265 GCA_051880355.1 Lachnospiraceae bacterium
GTAAAAGCATCAGGCGGCACGCCTGCAACATCAACCGGTGCCAGTTCTTCGTCAAGCTGAAAGAATCCGGCATTAGCCCACACATCTGCTGAATCGTAAGCCATGTAGATTGGAATGTCACCGATAATTTCGATATTTTTTTTGTTGGCATACTCCTTCAGTGCATCCCACTGCTTGAAAAACTCAAACTGGGTAAATTTCCAGAAGCTGATATCCTCCTGCAAAAGCTCACTGTACTTTGCTATTGCCTCCGGCTTTCTGAACTTGATGTCATCCTCCCACTGACTCCACGGCTTATATTCAAAATGAGCCTTAAGTGCCATAAACAACGAAAAATCATCAAGCCACCATGCATTGTCTTCACAAAATTTTTCGTAGTCAGCAGCTTCCTTTTTCATATCAAAAAACTTGTCTGCTGCCTTTTTAAGGATTGTAACCCTGTTATCAAAAAGTGTGCTGTAATCTACTCTCTCAGGGTCTTCACCCCATGGTATGCTGCTGACTTCATTCATATCAAGCAGTCCGTCTTCACCCAGCATATCCAAGTCAATAAAATAGTGGTTGCCCGCAAAGGCTGAATAGCTCTGATACGGACTGTCTCCGTAGCTTGTAGGGCCAAGGGGAAGCACCTGCCAGTAGCTGTGCCTGATTTCGTCTATATAATCTACAAATTCGTAGGCATCTTTGCCTAAAGTACCAATTCCATACGGTGATGGCAGGCTGCTGACTGGCATAAGCACACCTGCGCCTCTTGTAAAACTATTATCTGCCATTGTTACTGTATTCCATTCTCCGAAGATATTTCTTCTGTCATCTTATTGTATGCTTCCTGATCTTCTTCAGGAATCAAAACGTCAATATCCAGCAAAACTATAAGTCTGCCGTTAACATTGGCCACCCTGTCAAAATAGGCTGTGTCCTGCTTCTTTATAAGGCTTGGCATATCCACAATATTTTGTGCAGGAATATTATTAATTTCTTTTACGGCATCAACGGCAATACCAATGATTGTTTTTTTAAGATTAACAATAATCATTGACGTTGACCGCACATTATCCTGAATATTGAAACGTTCTCTCAAATCAAAAACAGGTATGACACTGCCTCTTAAGTTCATAATTCCCATTATGTACGGTGCAGAATTGGGAACCGGAGTATATGTTACGTCATTTTCTATTGATGACACTCTGGTAATATCAATTCCGTAGCTTAAACCGCTTAATTCAAATACTACCGGTTGTGTATAAGTTGCCATATCTGTTCTCCTTTCATTCCTGTTGTGTGCTGTCTTTTTTGTTAAGTGATGTGAGATATCCGCTGATGAACATATCAATGTTGCCATCCAGCACGCTCTGTGCATTACCGCTCTCAACATTGGTTCTGTGGTCTTTTACCATAGTATAAGGCTGAAGCACATAGCTTCGTATCTGGCTTCCAAAGTTGACATCCTTGACGTCGCCCCGGATTCCCGATGCCTTGTCGGCATTCTCCTGCTCTTTTAACATATAAAGACGTGCCTTTAACATCTGCATTGCTTTGTCCTTGTTCTGGTGCTGTGAACGCTCATTCTGGCACTGGACAACGATTCCCGTAGGCAGATGGGTAATTCTGATGGCGGAAGATGTCTTATTGATGTGCTGACCACCTGCTCCGCTTGAGCGGTAAGTATCAATACGTAAATCATCTTCATTAATGTCAATGTCAATTGTATCTTCCAAATCAGGCATAACATCGCAGGAAACAAAGGAGGTCTGTCTCTTGCCTGCCGCATTAAACGGTGAAATACGCACCAGACGGTGCACGCCATGCTCTGACTTAAGATATCCGTAGGCATTGTCGCCTTTTATCTCCATGGTTACTGACTTTACGCCTGCCTCATCGCCCTCGAGATAGTCAATTATCTCTGTGGAAAAGCCTTTTTTCTCCGCCCAGCGGGTGTACATTCTCATAAGCATTGACGCCCAGTCACAGGACTCTGTTCCTCCTGCACCGGCGTTGAGCTTCAAAATGGCATTGTCACTGTCATACTCACCGGACAAAAGTGTGCTTATCCTGAGTGTCTCTATTGCTTCCTCCAGACGTGTAACTTCGGCTTCTATCTCAGGGATAAGTGACGCGTCATTCTCGTCATTGGCTATTTCAATGAGAGTAAGTGCATCTTCAATTCCCTGTTTTAAATCATTATAGCCTGTGGCGGCATCTTTCAGGTTCTTGAGTTCCTTCATAAGCTGCTGTGACTTATCAGGGTCATCCCAGAAGCCCGGTGCCTCCATATTCATTTCTATCTCTTCAATTCTCTTTGCCTTATCAGCCAGGTCAAAGTGAATCCCCGATTTCCTGTAATGGCTTGTTAAGGCCATTCAAGGTATACTTAAACTGGTCTAATTCTACCACTATTAATCACTTCCAATCATTATTTTTTTGCTGTTATTTTCTTCCGCAGCACTGCTTATATTTTTTGCCTGAACCGCAAGGACATGGGTCGTTAGGGTATACCTTCTTTTCCTCACGTTTAATCGGTCCTCTTACAACTGTATCGTCCTTGTTGGTACCTGTAACCTTAGCTACCTGTTCACGCTCTACTTCCTGCTCAACTCTTACATGCATAAGAAGACGCACTGTATCTTCCTGAATTGCAGCTGTCATCTGGTCAAACATATCGTAGCCTGACATCTTGTATTCAACAAGAGGATTCCTCTGTCCGTATGCCTGAAGGCCAACACCCTGGCGGAGCTGTTCCATATCGTCAATGTGGTCCATCCATTTTCTGTCGATAACCTTGAGAAGGAACACTCTCTCGATTTCACGGAGCTGCTCAGGATCAGTGAATTCTGCCTCCTTGGACTCATACATCTTAACAGCACGTTCCTTCAGGGACTGCTTAAGTTCCTTTTTGGTATTAACTGATTCCTCGACAAGAACGCCCTCAAAAGGAATTACAGGCAGAATTATCTCTTTAAGCTCTTCAACATTCCATTCATCTGCCGATGAATCCTCTGCAATACAGGTATCTACACTGGAATCCACAAAATCGGTAATCATATTATAGATTGTATTACGCATGCTTTCACCGTTGAGAACCTTCATTCTCTCACCATAGATAATCTCACGCTGCTCGTTCATTACCTGGTCATATTCAAGGAGGCTCTTACGAATACCGTAGTTGTTGGTCTCAATCTTTTTCTGTGCCTTCTCGATAACATTGGAAAGCATCTTATGCTCAATCTGCTCGTTGTCAGGAACGCCAAGAGTATTAAATACTCCC
>JBJENU010000073.1:0-15363 GCA_051880355.1 Lachnospiraceae bacterium
GCCAGCCTGCTTAAAATATCCTCATAGTTGTTCTCCATAGCCGGCTTTATCAGCTTAATCAGCCCAATCTCCACCATAACCCTTTTCTGTGTAGAAAACTTAATGGAATTAGATAACTCTGAAAGCACTCTTATGTAACGCATCAGCGTCTCTGAATCAACCATCTTGGCCTCTTCCTTAAGAAGCTTAAGATTATCGCTGGACACATCAATTACGTCTTCAACATTTTCTGATGTCCTGATAAGCATCAGATTGCGCAAATACCACGTAAAGTCGACAACAAACTGTGTCAGCTCCCTGCCCTGCATAATTATTTCGTCCAAAAGCTTTATTACAGGCGTCACCTCTCCGGCAACTATAAGCCTTAGGAATTTTCCAAAAACTTCCGTATCGACTGCGCCAAGAACCTCCAGCACATTGTCATATGTCAGTTCCTTTCCGAGATAAAATGCTATACACTGGTCAAGAAGGCTGAGTGCATCTCTCATGGAACCATCTGCCGCCTTGGCAATGTACCTTATCGCCCTGTCCTCAACCACAATATTTTCTTCCTTCATCAGATGGGAGAGCCTTGCTGCAATGGTTTCAATGGTAATTCTCCTGAAATCGTATCTCTGACATCTTGACAGAATTGTAATCGGAATCTTATGAACCTCCGTAGTAGCTAATATAAATATAACATATGACGGCGGTTCTTCCAAGGTCTTAAGCAAAGCATTAAAAGCTCCTATAGAAAGCATATGAACCTCATCGATGATGTATACTTTGTACTTACCTGTTGTCGGGGAATACTGAACCTCATCACGAATTTCCCTGATATTGTCCACACCATTGTTGGATGCAGCATCAATCTCAATTACATTCATTGAAGCTCCGGCAGATATTGCCTTACAACTCTCACATTCACCACAGGGACTTCCGTCTACAGGATGTTCACAGTTAACAGCCTTGGCAAAAATCTTGGCAACGGTGGTCTTACCTGTGCCTCTTGTTCCGCAAAAAAGATAAGCATGTCCTATTCTGTCAGCTTTTATCTGGTTCTGCAATGTTGTAACTATATGCTCCTGCCCTTTTACATCTTCAAATTCAGACGGACGCCATTTTCTGTACAATGCCTGATAGGACATAATCTCTTACCTCCTTTACTTATCTAATCTCCGAAACTTATTCCCATAAGCTTGGCTTCTTTTACAGTTGCACAAAGCGGGTCAACACATTTAAGCTTTCCTGCCACTTCCTCAAGGGGAACCTTGACAATTTCATTGTTCCTCATTCCAACCATATATCCATATTCCCTGTTAATAATCAGCTCCGCCGCTGCCGCACCAAACCTTGATGACAGCACTCTGTCGTAAGGACATGGACTTCCGCCTCTCTGGGTATGCCCCGGAATGGTAACTCTTATCTCCTGCCCTGTTCTTGCAGCAATCTGACTTCCCAGCTCATAAGAAATAGACGGATATGCCGGGGATTTCTTTTTTTCTTTTAATTCCTTTCTGGTAAGTGCGGCATCTTCCTTGGAGATTGCCCCCTCCGCCACAGCAAGGATTGAAAACTTTTTACCCTGGGCAGTTCTCTTATTCAGTGCCTCCACGACTGAGTCAATGCTGTATGGAATCTCCGGGATAAGGATAATATCTGCACCACCTGCAATACCTGCATGTAGTGTAAGCCATCCCACCTTATGACCCATTACCTCTACGATGAACACCCGTCCATGGGAGCTTGCAGTTGTATGGATATTATCAATGGCAGCAGTTGCAATATCAACTGCACTCTGAAAGCCAAAGGTCATATCCGTACCCCATATATCATTATCAATGGTCTTAGGCAGCGTAACCACATTAAGACCTTCTTTTTTCAAAAGATTGGCAGTCTTATGGGAACCATTACCGCCAAGCACCACAATACAGTCCAGCTTATTTTTCCTGTAATTAGCCTTCATAGCTGCAATCTTATCAACACCGTTCTCATCAGGACAATTAATCATCTTAAAAGGAACTCGGCTTGTCCCCAGTATTGTACCGCCTTCAGTAAGAATACCCGAAAAATCAGAAGGAGCCATCCTTTTGCAGTTATTATAAATCAGTCCCTTGTAACCATCCTGAAAACCAATTATTTCAAAATCTTCACTTGAATCATACAGTGCTTTGGCAACGCCTCTCATAGATGCATTGAGGCTCTGACAGTCGCCGCCGCTGGTTAACATACCTATTCTTCTCATGGTAGAGCCTCCTTTAGAAAAATATCATACGACCACTGGTATCACGGATTGCTCCGTGTCAACACACTCCCGCAATCCTAAATCTTCATAAAAAAATCCGTGCGCCTTGCTTCGTGTGCATGTTCACAGACGGTACCGACACAGTTAGCTCGGCCCAGGCTCCCTTCCGGCACACAAGAGCTTCCACTTAATGCTGCTTCATTCCTGACCTGACATGATTCATGGATTCCTGTTGCGAAAGACCCAGACGTCAACACCACTTATGCCGGGCAGCTCCACAAGCACACACCCTAGGCAAGGCATCACCCCAGCTATAGCGGATTGCTGGTACAGGGTGCCGCTAGCTCCCCGGCTTGCACGGAAATGTTGAAAACCAGTCCTGCATATGCAAAACTGAATTTACACAAATTAAAATAACAATAATAGTATATAAGAATTTTTAGTGTTTGTAAAGATTTTTCTGATACAAAACAAAAAATACAACATTTATCATAATGCCGAAAATTGTTGCCGCCGGAGCTGCAAGTCCAATCCACATAAGACTGGCATCCGGCTGTATACTCATTATATATGACATTGGCAGTCTTACCAGAAATGTCTGGGCAATTCCCTGAAGCATTACGAACAAGGTCTGTCCATGTCCGTTATAGTACCCGATAAAGCTGAAAAGTATACATGTAACCACTGCCTCCGGCGCAAAGCCCTTAAGATACTGGGCTGATTTTTCAATTACAACTGCATCATCTGAAAAAACCATACTCAGCACATCGCCTGCAAAAAATGACAGAAGGCCTATTACAACACCTGCCATGGCACCCATGGTCATACCTGTAACCATAGTCTTAACTGCCCTGTCCTCCCTGCCTGCACCAACATTCTGGGCAACAAAAGCGGACATGGACTGCATAAGGGATCCCGGAACCAGCATTACAAAGCTTACAATCTTCTGGGCAACACCGTAGCCTGACGATGCCTCAAGCCCTAATCTGTTAATAAACGCACACAGCGCAAGAAAAGACATCTCTGTAAGAATTTCCTGAAAAGCAATGGGCATACCTATTTTTACAAATCTTCCAATCTCAGAATTAAAGCCGATATCCGATTTTTTAAATGTAAAAGGCAGCTTTCTTTTTTTCATTATCACAAGGGAAAGAATTACACTGACAGCCTGAGCCATGACAGTTGCCAATGCCGCGCCCACAACATTCAGTCCAAGTACGGCAACAAAAACCAAATCCCCGATAATGTTCACAACACAGGCGATTGCCACAAATACAAGTGGCAGCTTTGAATCACCCAGGCCTCTGAAAATACTGCTTATTACATTATATGCAATAATAAAAGCAATTCCGCCGCCACAGATTCTTACATACTGCACCGTCAAATCCAGAGCTTCCTGCGGTGCCTGCATCAGAATTGCAATTGGCCTTGCAAACACAAGCATAAGCACCATAATCACAACACTTGCCGCGGCAAAAAAGCACCCCGCACCGCCTATGACCTTGCCAACCTTTTCCTGCCTGCCCTCACCGATATATTTACCGATAAGCACAGTCACACCCATTGCCAGTCCTGCCATGGTAAATACCACAAGATTGACAATATTGCTTCCCGTTGAAACACCTGAAATTCCTGCAGTTGTGCCAAATTTTCCAACCACAAGAATATCAACTGCTCCATACATGGCCTGCAGCACCAGTGCCCCAAGAATCGGCAGCATAAACCTTATCATTTTGGAAGTTATACTTCCCTGAGTAAAATCATTTTTGTTGTCACTCATCAAAATTCACCTCTGTTTGTATCACGTGATTTATATGGTATCACATTTTACTTTT
This sequence comes from Lachnospiraceae bacterium, assembly GCA_051880355.1. GTDB lineage: Bacteria > Bacillota > Clostridia > Lachnospirales > Lachnospiraceae > JBJENU01. The sequence continues at coordinate 4,060 of JBJENU010000073.1, forward strand.
TTGTCAAAGGGAAATCTCGACAAATGCAAGTTTTTTTAGTAAAATATAGCTAACATCTTATTCAGGAAGTGTTTTATGGATATTAACGAAAAGTATATGAAAGCCGCCATCAAACTGGCTCAAAAAGCAGAAAAGCTTGAGGAAGTTCCCATTGGCTGTGTTATTGTTTATGAGAATAAAATTATCGGACGTGGTTATAATAGAAGAAATACCGACAAAACAACTCTCGGGCACGCAGAAATCGCTGCCATTAAAAAAGCCAGCAAGTATATCAACGACTGGCGTCTGGAGGGTTGTACCATGTATGTGACCCTGGAACCCTGCCAGATGTGTGCAGGAGCCATTGTCCAGGCCAGAATTTCCAATGTGGTTATCGGCTCCATGAATCCAAAAGCAGGCTGTGCAGGCTCAATTCTCAACATTTTGGAGCACCCTTCATTTAACCATCAGGTGAATGTAACCCGTGGTGTTCTTGAAGAACAGTGCAGCAGTATGCTTTCAGAATTTTTCAAAAAACTTCGTAAAAAAAAGGCAGGCAAAAAGGATGCTGAATGAATATCGCAAAAATGGCATAATTCTCCGTATTCTTAACGAGAACAACGCACGTGCCGTACTTAATTTTTATAAAAAAAATGAAGCTTTTTTCCAGCCGGTGGAGGCCCAGAAGCCTGACAATTACTACACTCTGGAGTTTACCAGACAGACCCTTGCCGCCGAGGCCGCACAGTTTATGGCTAAAAAAGCTGTCCGTTTCTTTGTTTTTTCGGAAAAAAAGCCAACTGAAATCATAGGCTCAATTTCCTTTCAGGGAATACGCTGGGGTGCTTTTATGTCCTGTCATGTAGGGTACAAAATCGACCGTAGTCACTGCCAGCAAGGCATAGGCTACCGTGCTTTAAGCCTGGCCCTTGATATCATATGTTCAGAATGGGGCATCCACAGAGTTGAAGCCTACATCCATCCTGACAATATTTCCTCAATTGCTCTTGCCAAAAAGGCTGGCTTTGTATCAGAAGGAATTGCCTATGATTACGCATTTTTAGACGGCAAGTGGACCGACCATCTGCGCTATATATATATTTCAGCGTACCAATAACCAAAATTAGGATTGGTATAATCGCTGCGGTGACTTCTCTTAAAGTTCCTCAATCCAAAAAGTGATGCCAGATACCGTTCCCGGTTACAGTACACCCCGGGAGCCCCTACAAATACAAGATTTTCTTTTTTAGGGTCTGTGGGCCGTGCCACCAGAATATGGTGGTATTTATAATATGAGTGAAGCAGAAAACTGTTATTGGCTATATTGTCCCCAAGTGCCGTGAATTCCTTAAGCTGCTCCGGGCTCACCTCCATAAAGTTCTCGTACTCATCATCACTAAATATGTCAAGCTCAGTTGTGTCGTCTATCTTATCAATCATTTCCATTGATTTTGCATTAAACTTGGCCGTCACAGGCTCTTCTTTAGGCGGTTGCGCTTCTATAATCACTTTTTTTTCCTCCACCTGGGCTGCTACCACTTTATTTTCAGGCACATACTGCTCTATTTCATTCTTTTGCTCGCCCCAGAAGGCCTTAATATCGGTCTGCCGCCAGTCTCCGAATGTAATTCCGTCAGCCCTCTCAAAACCATAGTCAGGCAGAAAAAGTCCCGGTTCCAGCACAAATTCTTCCCTGCCAACGCCGTGGATAATTTCCATTTTTCCTAATTGAAAGCTATATGACCTGATATCAGTATTGACTATGTAATTCACATCTATCCAGTCCTGCGCATCATACAGACCTCTTATATCTGCACTTATATGCCAGATACCGTTACTTTTCCAAGCCTTCACAAAACCTACATTTTTTCTGTGACCGTCCTTTTCACAATATATCCCCTCAAATAAACTACCCTCTACCATTGCACAGCCTCCTTATTAGCGTTTGTAATAAGTATATGCAAGGGCAGAGGGTAATAGAACGATGGGAAGATGTGAATCGTTGATGGATTTTACTGATTGAGCAAAAACTTCGTTAGCAGAAATTTAATTGGTGAGTTTGATGATTTCTTCATTATTTATTTCTAAATAATAAAAAGCACATTTATCTTGGCTGGGCGGTGTATCCAGCATCTCAGGTACTCTATAAATAGAGTGTGTCGGGAACCATTTCCGACCTCAAAATAACTGTGCTTACTATTACTATATTCATTTTGGGGTTGTAATATACTACTTTTTCTCCTTATTGTCAATATTTTTATCATAAGTATCAGCGAATTTATGGATAGCATCAATCAGTTTAACCCAACTCTTTAATTATATCAGCCAGCCTTCCGAACTCTTCCAGAGTCAGCGCTTCCCCACGAATTGTAAGCGGAAAACCTGCTGCCTCAATAGCCTGTTGAATCTGCTCTTTACTAAGGCTGATTTCCGGGCTGTTGGAGAGTCCGTTGGCAAGAGTCTTTCTTCTCTGATTAAAGGATGCTCTTATTATTTTAAACAAAAGTCCTTCATCCTTAACTGTCACAGGAGGATTGGTGTGTCTTGTAAGTTTTATCACCGCTGAATCCACGTTAGGTCTTGGCATAAAGCAGCTTGCCGGCACATTAAGAACAATTTCAGGCTTGGCATAGTACTGAACTGCCAGTGAAAGTGCACCATAGTCCTTGGTTCCCGGGCCAACCTGCATCCTGTCTGCAACTTCCTTCTGCACCATAATCGTTATGGAATCAAGGGGCACATGGCTCTCAAAAAGCCCCATAATAATTGGTGTTGTAATATAATAAGGCAGATTGGCAACAACCTTTATCGGCCTGCCGTTATTCTTTTCTTGCGCCAGCTTTGCAATATCAACCTTAAGAATATCATTGTGAATTACACTTACATTATCATACCCGGCAAGTGTTTCCTGCAAAATAGGAATCAGCTTATCATCAATCTCAACAGCCGCCACTTCTCTGGCATTTTCACAGAGAATCTGGGTCATGGTGCCAATACCCGGCCCTATCTCAAGAACAAAATCATCCCGTGTAACGCCTGCCTGTCTTACAATTTTTTCAACCACGTTGCCGTCAATGAGGAAATTCTGACCGAACTTCTTCTGAAAGGCAAAGTCATATTTTTTAATAACCTCCAAAGTGTTGGTTGGATTTCCCAAATGCTCCATAGTATCTCCTATCTTACCTTAAATAGCTCACTTGCATTCCGTGCAGTAACCTGCATTACCTCTTCAGGACTTACTTTTTTAATGCTTGCAATCATATCCACAACATGGGGAAGAAACAGGGACGAATTCCTCTCTCCCCTGTGTGGCTCCGGTGCCATATACGGGCAGTCTGTCTCTAACAAAATTCTGTCTAGGGGCGCATACTCAACAGTTTCCTTAAGCTTTCTGGCATTTTTAAATGTAACGACACCGCCAACGCCAATATAATAGCCCATATCCATATATATGCGGGAGCTTTCCTTAGAATATGAATAACAGTGGATTACACCCCCTGTAAAACCATCCTGATGTGCTCTAAGAATTTCCTGTGTTGGCAAATCTGCATCTCTTGAGTGAATAATCACCGGCAGATTAACCCTTTTTGCAAGGTCCAACTGGCTTTCAAACCATTTTACCTGTACGGCAGATTCCGGCTCCTGCCAATGATAGTCAAGTCCAATCTCACCGATTGAGACAACCTTGGGATTGCCTGCAGCTTCCCTCTCAAGCCAGTCAATATCTGCATCGGTAAGCTCTCCGCAGTCAGATGGATGGATACCCAGCGCACCGTACATAAAATCATACTTTTCAATTAATTCAAGAGTAGCCCTGCAGGAATCCATGCTGGCTCCCACATTAATCACTCTTTCAATTCCATTAACAGGCAAAGAGGCGATTAACGCCTCTCTGTCCTTATCAAATCTCTCGTCGTCATAATGAGCATGACTTTCAAAAATCATTATCTTATCTCCGAACCACTGATAATATCTCTGTCAACAGTAAGAACTGACAGGTTGCCCTCGTCATCTCCTGCTGCAAGAATCATACCCTGTGACTCAATTCCACAAAGCTTGACCGGTTTAAGGTTGGTGATAACTGCAACCTTCTTGCCAACCATCTCCTCCGGCTTATAATAGGCAGATATTCCTGAAACAATCTGTCTTACTTCGCCGCCGACTCTAATCTGGGAAACAAGAAGCTTCTTTGCCTTTTTAACCGGTTCACAGGCAAGGACTTCACCAACCTGAATCTGAACCTTATCGAAATCATCAATTGTAATCTCAGGCTTCTTCTCAACCTCAGGATACTTAGGTCCGGCCTGAGCCTTCTGAAGCTCCTCAGCCTTAGCCATAACCTCTTCAATATCAAGTCTTGCAAAAAGAATCTCCGGCGCAGATGTAACTGCCACACCGCTTTCTCTTAAGCCAAATGTATCAAGCTTGTCAAAATCTCTAGCCTCTGCATTGAGCTGTGCAAGAATCTTAGCTGCTGTATCCGGAAGGAATGGGGTAAGTAAGTTGGCACCAATTGTAATGCTCTCCACAAGATTGTAAAGAACCTGTGCCAGACGCGGCTTCTTAGCCTCATCCTTGGCAAGGGCCCAAGGCATTGTCTCATCAATATACTTGTTGCAGCGCTTAAAAAGTGAGAACACTTCTGTAATTGCATCGGCAACACGAAGCTTGTCCATCTTTTCTTCAACCTTTGCCCTTGTTGATGTAACAAAGTTAATCAAATCTGTATCATAATCTGTGTCCACACCATCAGCACTTACCTGGGCACTGCAGCCCACACCGGTCTTCTCAACAGTTCCGCCAAAATACTTATTAGTCATTGCAACAGTTCTGTTTACAAGGTTGCCAAGTGTATTGGCAAGGTCAGAGTTAAGCCTCTCAACCATAAGCTCCCATGTGATAACTCCGTCATTTTCAAAAGGCATCTCGTGAAGCACAAAATAACGCACCGCATCAACGCCGAACATATTAACCAGGTCATCAGCGTAAAGCACGTTGCCCTTGGACTTACTCATCTTGCCGTCGCCCTGGAGAAGCCACGGATGACCGAATACCTGCTTAGGAAGCGGCAAATCAAGTGCCATAAGCATAATCGGCCAGTAAATTGTGTGGAATCTTAAAATATCCTTACCAATCAAATGCAAATCAGCAGGCCAGTACTTTTCAAACATCTCGTTGCTATTGCCGTCTGCATCGTAGCCAAGGCCTGTGATATAGTTAGTAAGGGCATCAATCCATACATATACAACATGTCTGTCGTCAAAATCTACCGGAATACCCCATTTGAAAGAAGTTCTTGACACACACAAATCCTGAAGACCAACCTTGAGGAAGTTGTTCATCATCTCATTCTTTCTTGATTCAGGCTGAATAAACTCAGGGTGAGCCTCGATATGCTCAATAAGCCTGTCTGCATACTTGCTCATCTTGAAAAAGTAAGCCTCCTCCTTAGCCGGTGAAACCTCTCTTCCACAGTCAGGACACTTGCCGTCTACAAGCTGTGACTCTGTAAAGAAAGACTCACAAGGTGTACAATACATACCTTCATAGCAGCCCTTATAGATATCGCCCTTGTCGTAGAGCTTCTTAAATATCTTCTGAACCTGCTTCTCATGGTCTTTATCAGTTGTCCTGATAAACTTATCATAGGATGTGTTCATCAAATCCCAGATTTCCTTAATCTGTCCTGCAACATTATCAACAAATTCCTGTGGTGTTATTCCAGCTTCTCCTGCCTTAATCTCAATTTTCTGACCATGCTCATCTGTACCGGTCTGGAATCTTACATCAAAACCCTGCTGACGCTTAAAACGTGCAATACTGTCTGCAAGCACGATTTCATAAGTGTTACCAATATGCGGCTTGCCTGATGTATAGGCAATCGCTGTTGTAATATAATAAGGCTTTTTACTCATTTCACTATCTCCTTCTGCCATATTCTAACAAATACAATTGTCTTTAGTTTACTACAAGCGCGCCGTCTAGTCAAATGATTTTCACACTATTAATGTGTCCCTGTTATTTTATAATTCCATCTGTAATCCTGTCCAAGATTGTATACTGCCACATCCCCATACCTCCAGATGCCATTCTGGCTGAATCCTTCACTCTGCCAGCGGTTGCAGTATCCTTGCTCTGCGTTAACCAAATTAGCATAAGACAGTGGTTGCAGATTCTCACTGCCGGATTGTATTGTAGTAATATCAAAATTAACAACAACCCTTCCCCTGTAAAAGCATTCATCATCATTAAATACAATTTTTGATGCCACATATCCCGGCAAATCAAAGCCGTAATCAACTGCTGCCACATCTGAAGGTATTAAAAAGCTGCCTGAAAAATGACTTACACCGCCCAAGCTGTCTGCCAGTACAATCCTGCCAAAATCTTCAGAACAATCAAGCTTGTGGTAGCCATTTTTATTCTTCACATATAAATCAAGCCTCCTCCTTATACCGCCATCAATGGCGTAAAACTCAGGAACAATCTCTATGTTGGAAGCATCATCCGCAAGGCCGATGGTTGTGAAATTATACTTAAAAGTCTCACCTTTTTTGAGAGTTTTCTGCTCATAGGGCAGGCTGTCTGAATTAAAATTTTTTATCTGCCCCGACAGTTCCGCATCCAAAGTCACATAAGCCCCATATTCCTGTATGTTACCGTTACATCCACAGCCTAGGTCTGCCCCATCATAATAATTAACGGCCTTTGCCCTTATGGTAATCTTTCCCACACCCTCAGGCAAATATTCCGGAAGAGTATATTTACCTGGGCTTAGCCATGTATCCGGTTCAATTATTTTACCATTGTCCACAACGGTAAAATTAAATTTCACCTCAACCTTATCCACATATTCTGAATAATCCCTGTACCCATATCCACGGTATTGTTCAAGATGATTTCCTGCCAGATTGACTCCAACCTTAAATTCTTCCCCCAGAACCAGCTCCACCCTGCTGCCATCCGGAGAAATCATCTGGTTTTCGCTCCTGTTATCAACATACGTTCCCTTTAAAACCACCGGTGTCCACACATTCAAGGTAGTGGAGTTAAGTCCATACTGTCTTTTTGCCTTACGAAAACCATGCTTTCCTTCGGCCGTGGTAATATAATATTCCTGATAAGTAATATCAGCCTCCGGCTCCTCTAAGCCGTTTAAGGCTGTGTCAAGTATCTGTGCCTCTCCTTCTATGGGAATATTTTTCAATATGTCTGCATACTTATATCCATCCTTATCCAAAACCATACTCTTGTCTATTATAAGATACTGGGACTGACCGGTAAATTCCCCCACCGCTTCCTCTGCCAGCCGGCTGTAATCTTCCCTTTTAAGTTCAGGACGCAGATTGTTATTACTGTACACATTCCCGGCATTGACACTGAGCTCAGGATTATACTGTGGATATTGTATGTCATCAAACCTCCATGCAATAGAAATTGAATCAAGGTCAAAACTCTTTTCCACAGGTGCTATTCCCTTGCCTGTAATTGTCACCTTGTCAGGAACATAGATAACTCCATTCTTTATTACACAATATGTGACGCTTCTTGGAATAACATACCACTCTGAATAGCTCACTTCCTCATTTCTTGGATTACCCCTTCCGTCCGTCCAGACCAAAGTCTGTGTAACATTCACCTTTACAGGGTAGTAAGCAGTTATCTGTGTCTGCACATAGTTAAGCTTGTGGGCTGCATATATTCCCGCACTTTTCCAGAGAAACTTCTCACCGGAAGGGATTGCCTTATCCGGGTCGTACTCATTGCTTTCCGTAATTAACCCGGACTGAAACACTCCATTCTCATCGCATCCCATATATCTGGTATATTCATTTTCAACCTTTTCCTCATAATATTGGGGTGGCTCGCCGTAATCGGCAGAAGGGCTATAAACAACTTCAATATCGTACATTGTCCTGAAAAATTCCTTATTAGGCCAGTTTCTTGCATTGGCAATCCCTTCGTATGTAGTGTAAGTCTCTCCTGACAGATTTCCTGCACTATCCATACTGCCCAGGGGATTATGCTTCCCATCTTTAAAAATTGTGCAGGTCATTACTGCATCAAGATACACACTGCCTCCGTCATATTTAAGTTTGTCTGCCCATTCTTCAGACCTTTCCTGTATTTTTCTGAACAGTTCCTCTTCGTCTAATGTAAAACTTGTATGTACTACTCCACTGTCATCAACATAATACTTTTTCTCCAGGTAGCACCGGAATGTTACGTTCATAGGATTATCGATGGGCAAATCATACATCTTTACCGTCCATCCTATAGTCAGATACCCCACACTTGTAGCTATCTGGTCCTCATAATCTATGCTTGCCAGATAATTTTTGCGGCTTACATTATGTGTAAAACTGCCTAAACTGTAAATAATAAGTATGACCAAAAACATAAGTATTATTTTCTTCACTCTTTGCTCCTTTCTTGTAAAAATATTATTTATGTGGTAAAATATCGGAAACATTTGAGTATAAATATGATATAAGAAATCATGGAGGCGACAATGAAATCAATTAAACGTACCCTGGCTCTGCTGCTTGCCGTTATTATAATGGTAGGAACAGTTGCCTGCGGTGGTGCACCCGTCAACACAGAGTCTGACTATCGCGATAACAATAACCCTGATTTGGAAAGCTTTGCTGAATTCTGCGATGAACTTTTTGCTGACATTGTAACTGAAAGCACCATAACCCTTCACTCCTTTGTTGAAAATCCACAAGCAATTGGAATTACCGACTATCCTGTGCAGCTTGGTTCAACATCTCTTGAAGGCTTTGATGATACTACCGAACTTACCAATGCAATCAATAAATTAAAAACATTTAACAGAGATGACTTATCTACATCACAGCAGATTGTATATGATATGCTCCTGAATACTCTTAATAATAGCCTTGAAGTCAGCGACCTGTACCTGTACGGCACTACATTCACTCCGACAACCGGCATTCAGGTACAGCTTCCAATAGTTTTTGCAGAGTACTCCTTCAACAAAAAGAAGGATATCGATGAATACATCACCCTGGTAGGACAAATCTATGACTACTATGTCTATATTATTGAGATTGAAAAGATGAAGGCAGAAAAAGGATTATCTATGGAAGATTTTGCCATAGATGCAATTATTGAGAACTGTGATTCTTTCCTTGCGGATCTGGATGATAACAATTTTCTTATAAGCACCTTTAACCAGAAGGTGGATGAATTTCAGGGTCTAACCGAGGATGAGCGTACAAAATATAAAACTGACAATGCAGCTGCCATTAATAACAGTCTGATTCCCGGTTATAAATATATCATCTCTGAGCTGGCAAAGTTAAAGGGCTGCTGTAAATATGAAGGCGGTCTGTGCAACAAGCCGGACGGAAAAAAGTACTACGAATATCTTATGAAAGACAACCTTGGATGGAATCTGTCAATTGACGAAATTGACAAATTGGTTGATGAGTATCTTGCAAAAGCCATAACTGATATCCAGATGCTTATACTTTCCGACAAAACACTCTATGATAAACTGGATTCTTATAAGTTTGAAATTACAGAACCGGAAGAAATCCTTAAAGACTTAAAAAACAAAATTGCTAAGGACTTTCCTGCCGGACCGGATTTACCTTACACAATTAAAAAAATCGACAAATCCCTTGAGGATTTTGCAAGTCCTGCCATGTACTTCCTGCCACCTGTTGATAACCCGGCTAACAATTCCATTTTCATAAATGAAGCCTACCTGTCAGACCCGGTAAGAATGTACACAACTCTGGCTCACGAGGGATATCCGGGGCATATGTACCAGACAACTTATTTTAACAGCAACAACAATTGCAAGCTAAGAATCTTAATCAGACCGGATGGATACAGTGAGGGCTGGGCAAGCTACTGTGAAACATATTCCTATACCTTTGCCGACACCGGCAGCGACAAACTTAACAGGATAATGGCTGATAACTATTTTGCGGTTTTGCTGATATATGCCAAGGCAGACATTGGAATTAACTATTATGGCTGGGACAAGAATAAATTAAAGACCTTCCTTGCAGGATATGGATATGGCACTGACGAAATCGTAGATTCAATTTATGAGACAATGGTTACCGAACCCTGCATCTACCCAAGCTACTCCGTTGGTTGTCTTGCATTCATCCGTATGCGTGAAAAAGCTATGAATGAGCTGGGTGATAAGTATAATGCCAAGGATTTCCATAAATTCATTATGGATATGGGACCTATGGACTTGGACCTGCTTGAAAATTACTTCAACAAATGGCTTAAGAGTCAGAAATAATGATGTAAACACATATTACAATTTTTTCACGGCAAAAGCAATTAACTATTTATAAACTTTTATAAAACATTTATAAACAAAGAAGGGCTGTAATAAACTGTAAGCCAAACAGTTTTTACAACCCTTTTTTCAATATACATTTTACATTTTAAGAAGCATATCGTCTTTCTTAATCCAGCCCATTTTTCTCATAAACTCGCTGATTGCAAGTGTGAGAATGGCCGGCAGAATGAAGTGCATAACTACAATTTCAAGAAGGACAATTCCTGTATCCATAGTTGCTGACATAGTCTGGAATGACATAATCTGTCCCACAAAACCGGCACTGCCCATACCTGAACCGGTAGGATTGCTTGTCATATGAAGCACTGCACTGGAAATAGGTCCTAAAATTGCACTGGAAATAATTGGCGGAAGCCATATAATCGGTTTTTTGACAATATTAGGAACCTGAAGCATTGAAGTTCCTACGCCCTGTGCGATAAGACCACCCATCTTATTCTCTCTGTAGCTTGCCACTGCAAAGCCAACCATCTGACAACAGCAGCCAATTGTAGCTGCACCGGCAGCAAGACCTGTGATGCCCATGGACACGCCAATGGCTGCCGAACTGATAGGCAATGTAAGAATCATGCCCATAAGCACTGAAATAATAATGCCGCCTATAACCGGATGCTGCTCAACATTGACGTTAACAAGATTGCCAAGGGCTGTCATCATTGCTGATATTGGCGGTCCTACAACAAAGCCCACAACGGCTCCGGACACAATTGATACAAAAGGCGTCACTATAATATCTACCTTGGTTTTTCCTGAAACAAGCCTGCCAAGCTCAATGGCAACAAGTGCGGCAACAAAAGCGCCAAGGGGCTCGCCCGGCTTACCCAGTGCAAATTCTGTCATCTGTGCCACCTTAGGGAAAGCACCAATCATACCGGCTACAGCCGCAGATACGGTAACCAGCGGGCTTGACTTAAACTTAGCTGCAACACCTACACCAATGCCTGCTCCTGTAAGAGTCTTGGCAACATTTG
>JBJENU010000074.1:0-3243 GCA_051880355.1 Lachnospiraceae bacterium
CCCACTCCTAAAAGGACCAGCCCTGATGAATTTGCAAAGGTAGAAAAAAGTACCAGTACCGCCACAATAAATAATCCAAAAATCCAATAGCACACCGCTGAAAACAAAAGATTATTCATAATTGAATTATCCCAGTAAAATCTTGTGTAAAAGTAGGTAATGCCAAAATTCATCCAGTAACCTGCTGTCCAGACTGTGGCAAGCAGAACTGATTTTGCAACAACTATTTTCCAGCGGGCAAGTCCTTTTGTTACTACAAGAGTCAGTGTGTGCCGCTGATATTCAGAAGTAAAAATTCCGCCATACATAATTACAACAACTATGAGAGCCATAGGCATATTTTTGAAAAACTGCTGCCATGACATTGTGGCATCCACAGTCATATCTGTTATGACAATGCCCATTCCGGAGTTTTGCAAAGTTTCCATAAGTACCGGAGTCAGTTTGGCAATGGCCGGATTCATAATTCCAAAAAGTGCAAAAATACACATAATTATCAGAAGTTTTTTTGTTCTTATACTTTCAGTAAATTCTTTTTTCAGCATTTCCCTGCCACCTCCAGAAACAGTTTTTCAAGGGTATTTGCGTGAATGTCCATTTTTTCAAATTCAATGTTTTTTGACCTCATATATTCAATAAGACACTTCATATCACTTTCCTTCATATTTTTAAGAAGAATTTCATAGTTGGAGCTTTCCTTGTCTTTTTTCAGGTTTTCTATGGTATCGTTAATGACGATTTTTCCATTGTGCAGGAATGCAACCCGGTCGCATATCCGCTCCACATCTGACAGAATATGGGTAGAAAAAATTATCGTGGTTTCCTGTTTTGCACGGACCAGCACATCAAGAATTTCTTTTCGTCCGATTGGATCAAGAGCCGATGTAGGCTCATCACAGATAAGAAGAAGAGGCTTCTGAATTAACGCCTGGGCTATTCCCAGCCGTTGCTTCATTCCACGGGAAAATCCTTTGATTCTGTGCTTTTCTCCCTCAAGTCCGACCATGCCAAGGAGTTCATTTATTCGCGGTTTTAATTCATTTTCTGGTACACCTGCAATTTTTCCTGCAAATTTTAGATACTCTGCTGCCGTCATATATGAGTAGAACTCAGGAACATCCGGCAGATACCCTACAAATTTATTGGTAGGCGTGTTGCCGAAGGTAACTTCCCTTCCATTGACAAGAATTTTTCCCTCATCAATTTTTAAAAGGCCAAGAATCATCTTCATTGTGGTAGTCTTTCCGGCGCCATTTTCCCCCACGAAGCCAAAAATTGTGTTCTCCGGTATGGAAAATGACAAGTCATCCAGCACCCTCTTTGAGCCAAAGCTCTTTTTGATGTGGCTTACTTCAAGCATATTCATATTATTCATCCTCTTTTCCAAGTATAAAGTAAAGAATCGGTCCTATAAATTCCATACCGATAATTGCAACCAAAAGCCATATGGTTCTGGTTCCTCTCTTATACGTATCGTGCTTTAAAATGTGCCGGATGGTAAATCCCAGCAAAGCAAACTGCACAATAACAAGCGGGATAATAATCGGCATCCATTCATTCAAATCAATATTCATTTTTTAATCCTCCGTTATTCGTAATTTATGATTATACTCTAGCACCTATTACCCCATTTTAACAGGAACCAGCGGTAGAATTCAGGCCAAATACCACAACTCAACCAGATGTAGAGTTGCCATTCTTAAGATTTTCTTAATAAATTCTTAAACTTTATACTACTATTTTTATTAATCAAAGTATGTTACTATATATACAACAGCAAATACGGAGGGAATCAATCAGATGAACAAAATTTTAATCTGCGATGACGAACCTGACATTGTCAACGCCCTTGAAATTTATCTGTCAAACGACAACAGTTTTAAAATTATTAAGGCCTACAATGGTTTGGAAGCATTAAAGACAGTAGAAACTACCGCCGATTTAAGTCTTGTAATTATGGATATTATGATGCCTGTCATGGATGGAATTACCGCCATGGGAAAAATCAGGGAGAAGTCCAATGTTCCTGTGATTCTTCTCACAGCCAAAAGTGAGGATTACGACAAAATTCAGGGGCTCAATGCAGGGGCTGACGATTACATAACCAAGCCTTTTAATCCTATGGAAGTCCAGGCCCGCGTGAAATCACAGATACGACGTTACACCAGTCTCGGAGCGGCGGCCCAGGCTATGGGAAAAGCGTACATCATCGGTGAGCTGGTGGTTGACCCGGACAGAAAAAACGTAACTCTCGGAGGAGAGTCCGTAAAGCTTACACCAACTGAATTTGAGATTTTGTGCCTTTTAATGTCAGACCCTGACAAGGTATTTTCACCTGACGAAATTTACGAGACAGTCTGGAAGTCCGATGCAAAATTTAACAACAACACCGTAGCGGTTCACATAAGACGCCTGCGGGAAAAGCTTGAGCTTAATCCAAACCAGCCTGATTATATTAAAGTATTGTGGGGGCAGGGCTACAAAATCGAAAGGAGGTAAGTTATGAAGCACCTTTGGGAAAAACTTATAAGCAAGTCACGGACCAGATTAATGTACTGGACAATGTTTATAATTATTTTTGAAGCAGCTATTGGTATGTACGCTTATGACAGCTTACTTAAAGAATACGATGAATACATTCAATTTATTGAAGATACAATATTAACTGTTACCACCAGTTCTGATGCCCTTGATGACAAGTCAACTTATGATACAATCAAGTTCTTTTTAAGGGAGAAAATCCTCAATAGCAGTGCCCGTGATACTGCCTTCAAAATTGTTAACCCTGATACCGACATTACTCTGTACTCCTACGAGTGTGGATATTCTCCTGACGACATAAACGTCTTCCCTTTTTCCAAAGAGGTTGAAACCAATCGTGGCAATTATATTATATACTACTATCCAAAATTAAGTGCCCTGGAACAGATACCGGTTACCATTGCTTTAATGCTTCACAGAATATCACTTCCTCTCCTTCTCCTGGGGGCAATAGCTGTTATTCTGTGTATCTGCTCCATATGGCATAATTACAAAAAGTCACCCGGATGTATTCCTGATATGAAAACCGATAATATGTATTACGAAATTATTATTGCCTTGTTAGTAATACTTCCGATATGCTTTATAATATCCTTTTTGCAGGCACCACTTGCAATTGTTATTGCAAGTCCCATTATAGCCGGGTCCTTCCATTTTGCAATTACGGCAACTGCCAAACGGCTCTGCCGCCATGAGTTATAC
>JBJENU010000075.1:0-3241 GCA_051880355.1 Lachnospiraceae bacterium
TGACAACAATTTTTTACTATTATATAATCAACATATATAGCTATGACGAAGAAAAGTAGCATTAATTATCGCTGACAGAGAGCCGGGAGGGTGGGAGCCGGCAGAATTGAATTGATGTGAAGAACACTTTACCAGCTGCAATCTGAACTTGATTTTTCAATAGTAGGTGCGCCGTATGCCGTGCGTTAAATGGCAGGTTTTTACCATAAGTGACCATGCAGGTAATTCAGGTGGTACCGCGGACAGAGTCTGTTCGTCCTGAAATAATCAGATTTCAGGCGGATGGATTTTTTTATTCACAGCTTGAAAAATTATTTTTTAAGGAGATTTATTATGAACACAGGAAACATTTATCGTGACTGTACACTGGCTGACCTTGGAGAAGCTAATGTTGGTTCTGAAATTAAGGTATCCGGATGGGTTGAAAATATTCGTGACCATGGAGGAGTATCGTTCATCGATTTGAGGGATATGTACGGTGAGTTACAGGTTGTTATGCGTGATACAAGCCTTCTTGACGGTTTGGTTAAGGAAGATTGTATATGCGTGGAAGGCCTTGTGGAGCACCGTGATGAGGAGACATATAATCCAAAGATTCCTACAGGCACAATTGAACTCGAGGCACATAAGGTTACAGTTCTTGGTAAGGTATATACCCAGCTTCCTTTTGAAATTATGACTTCTAAGGAGACAAGAGAAGACTTACGTCTTAAGTATCGCTATCTTGATTTGCGTAACAGGAAAGTTAAAGATAATATGGTATTCCGTTCCCAGGTTATTTCGTATCTCAGGCAGAAGATGACAGAGATGGGATTTTTGGAAATCCAGACACCTATTCTTTGCGCTTCTTCACCGGAGGGCGCAAGAGACTATATCGTTCCTTCAAGAAAGTTTAAGGGCAAGTTTTATGCATTGCCGCAGGCACCACAGCAGTACAAGCAGCTCCTTATGGTGTCCGGCTTTGATAAGTATTTCCAGATTGCACCTTGCTTCAGAGACGAGGATGCAAGAGCTGACCGTTCACCGGGAGAATTTTACCAGCTTGACTTTGAGATGAGCTTTGCCACACAGGAAGATGTATTTGCTGTGGGAGAAGAGGTTCTTTCTGCAACATTTGAAAAGTTTGCTCCGGAGGGAAGTGTTGTCACACAGGCTCCTTATCCTGTAATCAGCTACAAACAGGCTATGCTTGAGTTCGGTACGGATAAGCCTGACCTTAGAAACCCGCTCCGTATTGTTGATGTTACGGATTTCTTCCAGAGATGTACATTCAAGCCTTTCCACGGCAAGACTGTACGTGCCATCAAGGTTCATGCAGAGATGTCTAAGGGCTTCCATGAGAAGCTTCTCAAGTTTGCAACTTCCATCGGTATGGGTGGCCTTGGCTATCTTGAGGTACTTGAGGACAAGAGCTACAAGGGTCCTATCGATAAGTTTATTCCTGATGATATGAAGTCAGAAATTGCCCGGATTGCAGGACTTGTTCCGGGAGATACAATTTTCTTCATAGCTGATAATGAGGAAAGAGCAGCACTTTATGCAGGCCAGCTTCGTAACGAGCTTGGCGCAAGACTTGATATCTGTGAGAAGAATGCGTACAGATTCTGCTTTGTAAATGATTTCCCAATGTTTGAGTACGACAAGGAAGAAAAGAAGATTATCTTTACACATAATCCATTCTCTATGCCACAGGGCGGACTGGAAGCGCTTAATACCAAGGACCCGCTTGATATTCTTGCTTATCAGTATGATATTGTATGTAATGGTGTTGAATTATCTTCAGGTGCTGTCCGCAACCATGATATGCAGATTATGGTTAAAGCATTTGAAATTGCAGGATATACAGAGGAAGATTTGAAGGCTAAGTTTGGTGCTCTTTACAATGCTTTCCAGTTTGGCGCACCGCCACATGCAGGTATGGCTCCGGGCGTAGACCGTATGATTATGCTTCTTCGCAACGAAGATAATATCCGTGAAATTATTCCATTCCCGATGAATGGTAACGCACAGGATCTTATGTGTGGTGCGCCTAACGAGGTGACAGAGCAGCAGCTTAGGGAAGTGCACATTAAGGTAAGACAGTAATTAATGTACTAAAGAGAAGCAAACGGCACTACTGCTGTTTGCTTTTTGCTCAATAAAATGACTGAAGGGAAAGAGATAATTGAAGGCTTTAATTTTGAATTCAGGAGTGGGAAGCCGTATGGGTGTCCTTACAAGTGAACATCCTAAGTGTATGACTGTGATAAACGGTCAGGAAACTATTCTTAGCAGACAGCTTAAGATGATTGCAGATGCAGGAATTAAGGAAGTTGTTATTACAACGGGACTTTTTGATAAAGTGCTGGCAGATTACTGTAACAGTCTTGATTTGCCGCTTGAATATACATTCGTTAACAATCCGGAATACGCAGAGACTAATTATATTTATTCGATTTATCTTGCCAGCGAGCATTTGCTTGGGGATGATATTCTGCTTATGCACGGAGACCTTGTATTTGAGGCTGACGTGCTTGATGCAGTTCTTGCCAGTGGTGACAGCTGCATGGCAGTAAGCTCCACAATGCCTATTCCACAGAAGGATTTCAAGGCAGTGTTGGAAAATGGCAGAATCAAGGCAGTTGGTATTGAATTTTTTGAAAATGTTGTGGCTGCTCAGCCTCTCTACAAGCTTAACAGCCCTCAGTGGCAGATTTGGCGTGACAACATTGCTGCTTTTTGTAAAAAGGGTGAAGTTAAATGTTATGCCGAAAATGCTTTTAATGAAATATCGGATAAGTGTCTGATTAAGCCGCTGGATGTGAAGGACAGGCTCTGCTGTGAGATAGACACTCCGCAGGATTTGGAAAAGGTATCAGCCCAGGTTGCAAAAATCAGCAACCGCATTGTGTATATGTCCTTTGCAACAGATATTATACACACCGGTCATATTGCAATTATCAAAAAAGCTGCAAGACTGGGAAAGCTGGTAATTGGTGTGCTTTCTGATGCAGCAGTGGCCAGCTATAAGAGATTTCCTCTGCTGACATTTGATGACAGAAAGGCGCTTTTTGAAAATATTGCAGGTGTGAGCAGGGTTATTGAACAGAAGGAGTTAAGCTACAAGGAAAATATTCTTAAGCTCAAGCCTGATTTTGTAGTTCACGGCGATGACTGGAAGGAAGGCGTTCAAAAGCCTATAAGGCAGGAGGTTATTGGAACTCTCAGTACTTATGGAGGAAAGCTTATTGAGTTTCCGTAT
>JBJENU010000076.1:0-15206 GCA_051880355.1 Lachnospiraceae bacterium
AAATATATATTTAAAAACTGCTTCTGTCCGGCATTGGCAAATTTATACAGTCGGATAAAATCTGACTGGAGACTGCCTGAGATTACCCGTTCTAACTGCTCACGGTGTACTCCTGCTGAATCATAGCCAGCCAGACAGTCAGAGTATGCAGAAAGATTTTTAAGGTAAGCTACTGCATCGCCAACAGAGCTGCAACCGGCTAATTCTTCATATTGCACCGGTGACAATAAGCGGCTTTCCATTGCCTTCAATTTGGCTGATATGCCGCTGTAGGCAATCTTACTACCCATATAGCCTCCTAAGAAATAATTGATTTAAAAATTCTGTCAGATATTGCAGCGTGATTCCTGACATAATTGTCTTCAAGGCTTTGAAGTGCAAGCTTAGATTCTGCTTCAACTGCTGCAAGCTCCTTCTCTTCTTCGGCCTTTAATTCCTTGCGTAGGTCTGCAAGTTCTTCGTCAGTCTTTTTGGTAGCATAGGCAAGATACTTTTCCTTGCGTTGTGTGGCTTCAGTATCAAGCTTCTTCACTTCTCTGGCAGCAGCCTCCATAATTTTGGCCGACTTATTATCTATTTGTGAAAGCGTTGCAATTATCTCTTGCAATTTTTCCACCTCCTGCTTACTTGTAAATACAATAAAAATCGTGTATGATAATACGTGTATAGTTTAAACCTTTAGAACAAATTATTCAAGTGAAAAAAATTGGAGGATGGCAATAAATGAGACTTAGAAATGTGCCGGGCGCAAGAGAAGTAATGGTGGAAAGTGAGTTTGTATTTACTGAACCGGAGAATATGGCGGGAACCTGGAATGAGATTTTTGGCAATAACAACCCTGTCCACATTGAAATTGGCATGGGAAAGGGGCGGTTCGTCACAACTCTTGCCCGGCAAAATCCGGGCATTAACTATGTGGGCATTGAGAAATACTCAAGTGTGCTGCTTCGTGCAGTTGAAAAACAGAATGAGCTGCAGCTTCCCAATCTTAAATTCATAAGAATGGATGCAGAAAATATTGTCGGCGTGTTCGGACCGGGAGAGGTTGCAAGAATCTATCTTAACTTTTCGGATCCATGGCCAAAAGACAGGCATGCCAAACGAAGACTTACATCCAAGGAATTTTTTGCAAGATATGATGTGATTCTTGCAAAGAACGGACAGGTAGAGTTTAAAACTGATAACAGGAATCTTTTCGACTGGTCTGTTGAGGAAATTGGCAGCACCAAATGGAAGCTTACTGCGGTTACATACGACCTGCACAATGATGATGTACTTAATGAGGGTAATGTTATGACCGAGTATGAGGAGAGATTTTCCGCACAGGGAGTTCCCATAAATAAACTTATCGCCTGTAGATAGCATATGATATATTAGAGTATATATTCCGGTGATGGTAGTATGAAAAAAAGGGGCTTTATGTCAGGTTTTTCAAGGATTGCGTACTGCAGACCGACCTTTAACAGGAAGTGCGTCCTTCTTAAAAGGTCCTGGGATGAGGTGTGCAGAATAGTATGTGGAAATGACCCGTGCAAAAAGAAACCAGGCTGCAAATAAGCTGTTTGAGAGAACACAAAAATATGCACTAGGGAATACTCCCACCGATGGCGGGTTGCTCCTTAGTGCATATAACGTTAGAAAAAAGTCTTCTCACAGTTTATTTGCAGCCTCTTCTTCTGTATTGACAAGCTCAATGTTTTTAGAGTTAAGTCTGTAATTAACAAACATATCAAGCAGGTAACGAATAACGGCAACGCAAGGCACTCCCAGGAACATACCCAGTACGCCGAACAGACTTCCGCCAACTGTGATTGAGAAAATAACCCAGATTGGACGAAGTCCTGTTGAGTCACCAAGAATCTTAGGTCCCAGATAAAGGCCGTCAAACTGCTGTAATGCAAGAATCAGAAGACCAAAGAAAATTACCTGCACCGGCTCAACTATTATGATGATTACGCCGCCGATTCCTCCGCCAATGAACGGACCAAAGTAAGGTATCATGTTGGTGACACCTACGATAACGCTGATAAGCAGAGGGTATGGGAACCGGAAAATAGACATAAATATAAAGCACAAAGCACCGATTATAAGGGAATCAATAGTCTTACCGAACAAAAATCCGCCGAAAATCTTAATGCTCTGCTGTGAAACTTCAACAAGCTTGTCTGCCTTAGCTTTCGGAAGAATTGCATAAACAATCCTCTTGGTGCTGAATCTTAAATCATTGTGCTCTGAAAGCATATAGATTGAAACCATAAAGGCAATGATAAAATTGAAAAATCCCTTAACTATGGAAGTTACAGTGACAAAAACGGCAGGAACAAACGTCTGGAGCAAATTGCTTGAGTAATCTACAATCTTAGGCATAAATTCATTAAGCTTCTCCATAATGCTGCCGGTGTCAATATGCCATTCAGGATGGGATTCAAGCAGGTCTGAAACAGACTTCATAAGAGACCTGTACCATTCAGGCAGATTGGAAACCAGCTCCGAGGCACTTTCATAAATCTGTGGTCCCACATATCGTATAATAATAGCGATTAAGCCAATTGCAACAACGTAAGTAAAAATGAGTGAAAAGTACTTTTTAACTCTTTTGGGCTTAATCTTAATCCACTTAGTAAACAGAACATTCTGTGCCCACCTTGCCAGAGGACTTAGTAAAAATGCTATGAAAGCGCCAATAATGAATGGCGAAACAATGCCGAGAATAAAATGAATTGTCTGACCTGTAATGCTGAAGTCACCAAGAACCTTATATATAAGGATACATATACACACAACCGCAATAGCATATACACTTATGGTAAAATACTGCCTGTTAGGTGTAAAAATGTGCTGCTTCCTGGTGCTGTTGTCTTCGGATTCGTTATTCTGAGTAGTTGAAGAGTCGATATTCTTATCTTTCAATTTGCACCTCCCCATAAATACATATAATAGTAACAAGTAAATTATAGCCACTTTGTAGTATAGTTTCAAGGTTTTTGTGGCATATTTTATAATAATTTAAAAAAAATTAAAAAAAAATAAAAAAAGTACTTGCATTTTTAAAATCGTTGGTATATAATAACCATTGTGTTCGAGAGAACACGGTGTGAAAATTGAAAAATGCGCGACTAGCTCAGTTGGTAGAGCACCTGACTCTTAATCAGGGTGTCCAGGGTTCGAACCCCTGGTCGCGCACTTGGGAAGAGTCTTATGGTTTGTGATTAACACAGGTTGTAGGGCTTTTCTTTTTTGGAAAATTACCAGGGAGAATAATATGCCTAGAATACTTATAGTTGAAGACGATTATTACTTACAAAAGAATATTCGTGCATTGCTTGAAAATGAAGGTTATTCAGTAAAGGTTGCCTCTAATGTAAGTGAGGCACAGAATATAATCAATCAGGTGGATATAGATTTGTACCTCCTTGACATAATGCTTCCGGATGGCAGTGGTTACCAGGTCTGCAGCCATATACGAAGAAATTCAGATTCTCCCATAATTATGCTGTCGGCTAAGGATGATGAGGAGTCCGTTGTAAAAGGTCTGGACCAGGGGGCTGACGATTATGTTGGCAAGCCTTTTAAACCTAAGGAACTTATGTCAAGGATTAGGGCCAATCTCCGGAGAAATATATCTAATACCGGCAACAGCCTTTTAAAAGTCAAGAACCTTTGCATTGACATGGAAAGGCTTACAGTAGAGAAAAATGGTGAGAAACTGGAGTTAAGAAACAAGGAATTTGAGCTTCTGAAAGTTCTTATGCAGAATAAAGGCAGAGTTTTTTCAAGGAATATGCTGCTTGAAATTGTCTGGGACAATGAGGGCGATTTTATTGAAAACAATACTTTGTCAGTTACAATGAAGCGTCTGAGGGAGAAATTAGGCTGTGATACAGACGGAGAGGATTATATTGAGACTCTGCGTGGTATTGGCTACCGGTTCAAGGGGTAACTTATATGAGTAAAAAATCGTGGATAATTAGCGGTATGATTGTGTGTGCGCTTGGCATTTGTGCCCTTATATATATGGCAGAATTACATATTGGCAGACAACGCACTAAGGATTATATGACTGTGCTGGCATATATTGAGGAGAACGGCATTGAGGATAAAACACAGCTGGTACACTATATTTCAAAGGGTGATTTTGAAAATGTGAATCTGGATTATGCAGAGAAATTGCTTGAAAGCGTAGGCTATTACAGTGGAATTTTAAATGATGGAAGGTATAAATCCATTAATGTGGGTTATACAATTGGAGTTATTTTTTTGTTAGCTGCAATGGCAGGGCTGTTTGTGCTGTATGCAAGGAATGAAAACAGGCTTATAAAACAGGAACAGCAGGCAAGAGAGACTGAATGGAACAGGCTTTTTGCAGTGGAAGAAAAAAGATTATCACTGGAGTTGCAAAGAAACCAGAATTATCTGGAGAATGTGGCACATCAGGTGAGAACCAAGCTTACCAATGCCGAAATTAACCTTGGCATGGCAGGACAGAAGGTGGGCAGTGAGGCTGCAGCAATGTTGGAGGAAGCCACATTTCATCTGGATAAAATAGATGAACTGCTGTGCCGGCTTCTAAGAATAGGCAGACTGGAGTCAGGCGACATTCCATTTGAGAAGGCAGAAATTAATGTTGGCAGCTTTATAACCGATATTATTAAGAAGAGGCCGGACAGAAATAGAATAGTGACTGATATTAAGCCGGTTGTTGCAGTTGTTGACAGTAACTGGTTGTATGAAGGGGTTGTAAGCCTTATTGACAACTGCTTTGACAATATTAGTGAAAGTCAGCAGGTTGGCGTTGAGGTGAAACGTGAAGATGACAGACTTCTAATTCGGGTGTGGGACAATGGAAAAGGCTTTGAAGATGACGATCTGGAGCATCTTTTTGACAGATTTTATTCAAAGCCGGGGAATAAACAGGCCAGCCACTTTGGAATTGGCCTTAATCTTACTAAGATGGTCGCGGAGGCTCATGCCGGAACTGTTAAGGCATATAACAGAAAGGAAGGCGGCGCATGTTTTGAGATAAGGATTCCCATACATAAACAGCTTAAAAAAAATAAAATATAAATTTATGATATGTCACTAAAATGTAAGATTCATATTATATCATTATGTTAATTGAAAAAGGAAAGTGGAGGAAACATATGAATCTATATTTAGCGGATGTCAAAAAAGGAATAAAGCGCCGCAAAAAAGATTTGAAGCTATTATATGCAGTCTGGTTTGCGGTGATTTTTTTTGTTACGGTAACTCTTATTTATCAGGAATATAGCGATAAATATAAGTTTGAAAGTGACAAGAGAAATTATGGCGACTGGGTTGCCAGTGAAGTTATTAATGACAAGGATAATCAGCTTCAGCTTGTAAAAGGCTTTTCTTATTTTGACTACTATGGAACTGTCGTATCAGGTATTAACCTGAGAAAGGCCAATGGTGATACAGTTTCCGGGACAGTGGGGTTTGTCGATGAAAACCTTATTAAATTAGGTTATCTTGAAGCTTATGAGGGAAGACTACCCCAAAAGTCGGGGGAAATTGCCATGGAATCAACAATGCTGCAGGATTTTGGGTTGTCCTACCAAATAGGGCAGTCTGTAAAATTAAAATATAACGGGCAGGAGTGTGAATTTGTGCTTACCGGCATTATAAAACGCAGGATGCCCAACTGGGATGCAGACAATATGCCCAATATACTCATTTCACAGGAGGATGGCATTAAGTATCGTGGAAACACTATAGTAACATATTTTTATCATCTTGATAAAGAGTATGCTTATAAAAACTTTTATGAGTACTATTATCCACACATATGTAAAGTTGTTGAGACCGGAGTAAAAGAAGACCGGATTCGCAGCAATACATATTTGGGAGCCAGTGAGCTTTTTGGCTCCAGATGGATTTATACGGCACTTATAATTATGCTGGTGGGAGCGGGGATGGCAGCTGTTTCATTTGTTCAGGCCATGTATATCCGGAAACGGAGAAGTTATTACTATTGTATGAGAACTATTGGTGTCACAAGAATGCAGATGAGTACAGGAATCCTGCTTGAGAATTTCGGGGTGGCTGTCCCTGGGTTTATTGCAGGTTTTGTGGCCGCCGTAGCAGTCGGTGCTGGTGCCATGGTGGTAATATATATAAATCAGGGAATTAATCTTTTTGAATTATTAAGCCCAAATGTTTTATTAATAATTGTACTGTCATGGCTTGCAGTGGCAATCACATCGACGGTAACATCAATCATTATGGCAAACCGCAGGAAGCTGTATGAAAATTCCCGGAATATACCTTTGAAATTCCTGATTAGAAAGCTACTTAACAGGCTGAAATCAAGGCATATATACAGTGGAATTTTTAAAAGACAGCATAAGGTTTTCAAGGTAAGAAGCCTGTGTGGAACAGTTTTGGGAATTTCTACGGCAGCTGTGATTATTTTCCTTATGGGGAAAATATGGCATAGCTATTACTCTTTTAACGCAGAAATACAGAATTTCAGCGATTACACAGTAGTGAGGAATACTGATACGCCTCCACTGCCGCTTGAACTGGAATTCGTAGGAAATAATGGCATGAAGTACAGTTTGGGTGGCAACAGATATGCCAGGTATCATGACGGATTTAGTGATACTTTTATGGAAGAAGTTAAAAGTATAGGAAACCTTAATTATATAGATTTTTCAACGGTTGACAACAGTCATATATTTGACTGGGATGGAAGGGAGAAGGAGCCATATATATGTAAGTACCTTGATGATGGTGCAACGTATACAATTAATGGCGTTGAATATAAGGACAGCTCTGTGGAAAAAATATATATGGAAACAGTTGGTGTTAAGAATTCAATAATTCTTGGATATCGTGCGTGGTATAGTGATAATGAAGATATGTATGAACAATATGAAAAAATGTGTGAAAATCAATGTCTTGACAAGGAAAAATTTATGGCCGGGGAACAGATAATTGTTATGATTAATGAAGAAAGCAGTCTGACAGCCGGAGATATTTTCAGAATAGAGACCACACAGGGCGACATAGAAGTAACAGTTGGTGCCGTTATAAAAGATAGACTTGTAGCGTCGTATCCCGTAGGAATTAGTTCTATGGTGACAGGAGGTTATGTCGGTGCTGATATATATGCTTCAGAGGCTTTGGGAAGGAGAATTGCGGCTAAGGAAGGCAATGAATTTAAATATAATTTACTTACCTGCAATATGGGATATTGGAGTAGCGTTGTACCAAGCTTGAAAGCTTTAATTAATCTTACAAATGAGCAGGAAGGGATAATGCAGTACAATAGCAATGCAGAGACAAATCATAAATTATTCAATGAGTTTATGAAGGTACTGGCAATTTATGGACTTTTTGTTGTAATAATACTTACTTTTTTCATAATTATGAGGTCCTACATGGTACAGGCTGGGTTGGCTTTTTATGGCAACCAGGTTGGCAGGTTAAGGCTGCTGGGAATGGAAAAGAAGCAAATTAAGAGGATGTATTTCTTTGAGGGTATTTATGAAAGTAGATTTTTGTGGGTGTCGATAATTATTATATATCTTATGAAGGCAAGGGAATTGTGGTATGAATTTGTACTTCGTAAGCAGGAAATATACGACCCGGATATTAATGAATTTACCAATAATTTTAAGAGCGTGTTAAAAATTATTATGCCGATTCGTATTAATCTATGGATTTCACTGGGAGTCGTGGTGCTTTTAGCTGCTGTGACAATTCTTACAAGATATTTTGTGGTACATATACACCTCAAGAAAAGTGAATTATAGAAGGAAAAAATATTTTGAATTTAATGGGGATTTCTTGCGAAATTGGGACAAATGTAAAACTGACATACAGGGACAATATGTCATAGAATTGTGCGAAAGAGTAATTTGTAGTGAAAGGATAAGAGTTTGATGGAAGACAATAATATTTTACAGGTAAAAAATGTTTCAAGAACCTATGGCAGCGGCACCGGTAAAGTGGAGGCCTTAAAGGATTGTTCATTTGACATTGAAAAAGGTCAGTTTGTGGCAATCATTGGAAAAAGTGGCTCTGGAAAATCAACCTTGTTAAGAATACTTGGAACTATTGACAGACCTAATGACAAGGGCAAAAATAAACCGCAAATTCTGATTGAAGGACAGGATATTTTGAAATTAAGTGACAGTAAGCTGTCAACTTTTAGAAGGCAGCGAATAGGCTTTGTTTTTCAGGACTATAATCTGTTCCCTGAATTCACCGCTTACGAGAATATAATTATGCCTCTTCATATCGATGGGCGAAAAGCTGATGAAAATCAGGTTAATAAGATGATGGAACAGCTGGGAATTATTCATTGTAAGAATAAATTTCCTCAGGAAATGTCAGGTGGAGAACAGCAGAGAACGTCCATTGCCAGAGCCTTGGTAACACACCCTGCCATTATTTTTGCCGATGAGCCTACCGGTAATCTGGATGGAGAAAATTCAACACAGGTTGCCTGTATTCTTAAGGACTGTTCAAAGTTATACGACCAGACCATTATTATGGTAACCCATGACCATCAGATGGCTGATTATGCCGACCGGATTATCACAATTGAAAATGGTGTAGTGGGGTAAAAATAAAAAGGATGTAAGCCGCCTGTAAAGTGGTTCACATCCTTTTAATTACATCTGCTCCGGTTCCGGATATTCTACACCAAAAGTTTCAACTGTAACTTCCTTCATAACCTGCGGTGTGCGAGGTCTGTCATTCCAGTCAACGTCAGTTTCTGCAATTTTGTTAAGAACATCTTCACCTTCAATGAGCTTGCCGAATGCGGCATAGTCGCCGTCAAGGTGAGGAGCGTTTTTGTGCATAATGAAGAACTGGGAGCCTGCTGAGTTAGGGTGCTGGGCACGAGCCATAGAGAGAACACCTGTTGTGTGCTTCAAGGCATTAGCAAAACCGTTGCGGGCAAATTCACCCTTGATGTGGTAGCCGGGACCGCCCATACCGGTGCCCTCCGGGTCGCCGCCCTGAATCATAAACCCTTCGATGACACGGTGAAAAATCAACCCGTTATAGAAACCCTTAGAAACAAGACTAACAAAGTTGTTAACTGTCATTGGGGCAATTTCAGGATACAATTCTGCTTTCATTACATCGCCATTTTCCATTGTAAAAGTAACAATAGGATTCTGATTAGCCATTATTATTCCTCCAAAAATAAAAGTATTTACTAATGTCTACATTTTATATAAAATGTATGTAAAAGTCAAACACAAGTTGGAGAGTAAAAATATGCAAAGAATCGTCATAATTTCTCATGATTGTACAGATTTTTCCACGGACATTCCGGGAGTGGAAGTGATTTTTGAGAAAGAGCTCAAATTATATGAAAAGACATTGTATATAACTGACTCAACATCTGTGGCTGACAGACTTTTGCGACTGCAGGTGCCGTGGATATGGTGCGGCGGCTTTTACTCTGATGCACTGTACTGTGTGGAAGAACTGCAGGATGTGGATGACTGGTATCTGCTACAGGCGTATGCACATATGAGTAACGAACCCTGGTGTGTGTACGAGGACAGTGATTATATAATTCGTGAGATGACAGAGAATGACTTGCCTGATATGTATAAGATGTATGACAAACCCGGAGTGAAAGAGTATGTGGAGCCTTTGTATGGGTATGATGATGAGCTTGAATTTACAAAAAGCTACATTAATAGTATGTATGGCTTTTATGGTTATGGGCTGTGGCTTTGCTTCGAGAAAAGGACAGGTAATCTTGTGGGAAGAGCAGGATTTTCACACAGAGAAATTGATGGAGAGGAAAAGGTTGAGCTGGGATACATTATTGATGCAGATTATCAGGGAAGGGGAATCGCATACAGGCTTTGCAGAAGGCTTTTGGAGCTTGGAAGCAAATATTGGGGATTTAAAGAGATTTTTGTGTGCTGTGACAGTAAAAATACACGTTCCATAGCATTGGCAGCCAAATTAGGCTTTTCATACTATGGAACGTGCCATACACAGGTATTATACAGATTAATTCCCGGTTGATTCCAACGGCGCCTGATCCCTTTTCTCCATTCCAAAAAGGAATCTTATGAAGTTGGCTGCATTGTCCTTGTGAAGTGATGATGAAACAATACCAAAGCAAGGACGCTCAATTCCTTCCACATGGGCTTCAGTAATGAATTTAGTTGAGCCTATTTCAATGCTTAAAGGAATCTTTTCACCGGACTTGGTTGTATAGTAGATTAAATAATCTTCAAGCTCTTCAAGTTCTTCCCGGGTCAGCCAGTCTCTCAAATCTTCAAGGAAAAATCCCTCATCTGAATTGAGGATAAGGCTATACTTATACTCGCTGATATAACCGTCAACTGTCTGTCCGCCGACTCTTGTAATCAGTGTATCAATATCGTATAAAGCTATATCGCTAATGCCGTTCATCTTAAAAGTAAAGTTGTTATCAATTATGACTCTCTGGCTCTTGCCATCAATACCCAGATATTCAGTAAAATGAGTTGTCAGATAATCGGTTCTGTCGTAGGTTCCCTCAAGTTTACCATCGAACATTACACATGTGAATGCACGCTCATAATTGTTTTTATATAAAATTATTGCAGAACCGGTAATAGCGGCAACTACGATAAGGATAACAAAAATTCGTAATTTGTAATAACCAAAGATATAGGCAATCTTCTGCAGGATATTCATATCCTTCATTTTCTTGTGTTCAGACTTAATCTCGTCTCTGATAGAATTACCCTCTGCCATAAACACCTCCAAATTGTAACTACAAGTACAAGTATAAGAAAAAAAACTGACATTTTCAAGCCTTTAATTATTAAATATTTATAAAATTTATGCAAAAGTCTTTGATTTTTTATGGTATATACTATATAATGATTCCTATAAAAATGTTGGAGGATCTTATGGGAAGATTTTTTTCTATAGATAGTGGATTTTATCGTTTTATGACTAAGGTGGCAGATTTTGGTCTTATCACGATTTTTACAATAGTATGCAGCATACCTCTGATTACAATAGGACCGGCACTTACGGCTATGTTTTATGTAGCACTGAAGCTGGTGAGGGACGAAGAGGGGTATATTTTCAGAAGTTATTTCAAGGCCTTTAAGGACAATTTTATACAGAGCTTTCTGGCAGAGATGGTCATACTGGTTGCAGGCTGGTTTATGTATCTTTTCATGGAAGTGGTTTATCGCTGGGCCATGGATGGCGGCGGCTGGTTCCTTAAGGTGGTTTACTTCCTGCAACTTGGTGTGTGTGTAGTTCTTATAGCAGGTGTGATATATCTTTTTCCGCTTATTTCAAGATTTAAGAACAAGCTTATATTTCAGATTAAGAATGCAATACTTATGGCGGTTAAGCATGTACCGCAGACAATTATCCTGCTTGTTGTAGATTTTCTTCTTATAATGTATACTCGTAACTATCCCGTGCTCTGGCTTTTTGATGTGGGATTGATAGCTTTTGCAAATTCATTTGTCCTTGCCAGTGTTTTCAAATTATATATGCCTAAGGAGGAATCCGAGACGGAGGAAAGCCCTGAATCTGAGGAATCAGTTACCGGAATTACTGAAGATACAGCTTCAGAACATGATACTGACAATGAATAATAATTACCATAGGACCTCGGATTGCGGTAGACAATCCCGGGTCCTAATTTTATGTCGACATTATTCGACAAATTTCCTGTTGCTTTTTTGTCCTAGGTGTTGTATAATAATAATATAATGAAGTGGAGTAATCTAAAATGTTTAAAAGTATAAGCAATAAGAATAAAGGTATTATGTGCATTTTATGTGCGGCGTTCTGTTTTGCACTAATGGGCATTTTTGTGCGGCTTTCAGGTGACTTGCCATCAGTTCAGAAGAGTTTTTTCAGGAATATAGTGGCTCTCGTTTTTGCTGTGATTATTATGGTAAAGAATAAAGTCCCTTTTACCACTGAGGCAGGAAACCTGCCATTTCTTTTTGGCCGTGCGGCTTTTGGTACAATGGGAATTTTGTGTAACTTTTATGCAGTTGACCATTTAATGGTGGCAGATGCTTCAATGCTTAATAAACTTTCCCCATTTTTTGCCATAGTATTTTCGGCGCTGCTACTGAAGGAAAAGGTCAAGCCGTTTCAGATTGTGTGTGTAGTCATGGCATTTGTCGGTATGCTTTTTATTATCAAACCGGGTGTAATAGGAATGGAAGCCGGACCGGCGCTGGTTGGAGCACTTGGAGGACTGGGAGCAGGAATTGCATATACTTTTGTAAGAATGTTAGGGCAGAGAGGCGTGAAAGGACCATTTATAGTGTTCTTTTTCTCCGCATTTTCGTCCATTGTGGTTATGCCGTTCCTAATTTTTGATTATCATCCGATGGACTGGTATCAGCTGTTGATGCTTATACTGGCAGGTTTGTCGGCAGCAGGAGGGCAGTTTTCAATTACAGCTGCATACACCTTTGCACCGGCAAGAGAGATTTCGGTGTACGACTATTCTCAGATAATTTTTTCAACATTATTGTCATTTTTTATTTTAGGGCAGGTGCCGGATGGATTAAGCTTCGTGGGTTATGCCATAATCTGTGCTGCTTCAATTCTGGTATACATATATAATAATAAGGGAGAAAAATAACCTATGCAAGAGTATGAACAACATTCAAAAGAATATTTGTATGAACTTGTGCTAAAGAGCTCGTTGCAGACCAACAGAGAAATATACTACGTTGATTTAGATGCAGATTACTATCAGATGATTTATCCTAATATTGACAGTACTGTTGCAAGGGGATGCTACAGTAAGTCTGTTACGGAGAAACTTGATAACGGATTCATAATTGATGACAGTGGCTGTGAGGTAAGGGATTTTCTTAGTATTAATAACCTCAAGAAGAGTCTTGCCATTGACGAAAACACTGAATATGCTTATTGCAGGAAACCAAGGGGGAAGGGACCGGAGTGGAATCTTACTGTTATTACTGTCTGTGAACGAAATCCGGACGGAAGTGCCCATGCAGTTACGATGCAAAGTATTAATATCGACAGCACGATTAAAAGGGAGAGAAAAAAGAGAAAACAGCTGGAAGAGACAGTTGAACGTGTTGAGAGGGCAAACAGTGCTAAAAGTCGCTTTTTATCAACAATGTCTCATGATATGCGCACACCACTTAATGTCATCATTGGAATGTGTGACATAGCCCAGAAGTATGAGACTGATTCAGTGAGGGTTAAGGACTGCATCACCAAAATTAATACTGCGGGCAGGATTATGCTCACCATTGTCAATGAAGTCCTTGATATTGCCAAAATTGAGAATGGCGGCATAGAACTTATACAGAAGGAATTTGAAATTACAAAGCTGACAGCTGATGTGGCAACTATAATCAGGGCAATGATGTCCTCAAGGCAGCAGAAGCTTATTTTTAACTGTAAGCACCTTGAACATAAATGGGTAAAGGGTGATCAGACAAGAATAGAGCAGGTTTTACTCAATATCATAAGCAACTGTGTCAAGTATAGCGACATCAAAAGCACAATCAGGATAGCTTTTGAGGAGCTTGAAGGCGACAGACCGGGATTTGGCAACTATAAGGTTGTTATAAAAGACCATGGCAAGGGAATGAGCCGGGAATTCATAGATAAAATTTTTGAACCTTTCACAAGGGAAAATGAAAAAAGTAAAACACCGGGAACTGGTCTGGGAATGGGCATCGTCAAAAGCATTATCGATGCCATGGGCGGACAGATTACCATTGACAGTACACCGGGAAAGGGAACTACCTTTACGTTGTATATTCCTCTGGAATTTGCTGAAGAAAAGCCTGCTGCCGTGGCGGATGCTTCAGGGTGTGATGAAAAGTGTAGTGATGAAACCGGAAGACATATCCGTGTACTCCTGGCTGAAGACAATGATATGAATGCAGAAATTATGCAGGAGCTTCTGGGATTTGTAGGGGTTGATATTACAGTTGCCAACAATGGTATGGCGGTGTGTGATATATTCAGAAATTCCAGAGAGGGCGAATATGACTGCATATTTATGGATATTCAGATGCCCGGCATGGACGGCTTTGAGGCTACCGAAGTTATAAGGAATATGGACAGAGCGGATAAAGACGTACCGATATTTGCCATGACAGCCAATGCTTTTACCAGTGATGTTGAAAAAGTAAAAGAGGCAGGTATGCAGGAGCATATTGCAAAACCTATTGAAATGGCCGCAGTTATGGCCGTACTTAACAAATGGTTTCCAAGACGGTTGGAGAATAAAAAACGATAAAATTTCTATTGACACCACTTTTGGGCGGTGCTATAATCAGTACGAATTGAAAATTGCAAACCGTTGATGCGGAGATCAAAGTAATTATGCGCGCACAGAGAGTTCGGGAAGGTGGAAGCCGAATCGAGATGCAGATTGCCAAATGGACCGCTGAGGGCACAGTCAACAGCTATAAGCCTAGTATTCTGTGACGTGGGACATACGTTAGTTGTCGGGAATATTATGTATTCTGCTAAGTGCGCGAGTATTTGCGAAGCAAGGTGGTACCGCGGGTGATATGATATAACACTCGTCCTTGACAGAGAAGAATTCTGTCAGGGGCGGGTTTTTTCTTTTTGAGCAGCCTTAAGACAGAGAAAGGTGGTAATATGTATCCTTCATTGGAAACTGTACAAAAGTATGCAGAAAGCGGGTTGTATAAGCGGGTTCCGATTTGCGGTGAAATGCTTTCGGACAGATATACGACCATGGAGGTTTTAAGAACCCTAAGAAAAGCAAGTAACCATTGTTACCTGCTGGAAAGTGCGGAACAGAGCCAGACCGTTGGAAGGTACTCTTTTATGGGCTATAATCCAACCAAGGAAATCAGTTGTACAGACGGAATTTTTAAAATCAGGAGTGTAACACCGCAAAAGGAAAAAGAAGTCACAGAGGTAAAAAAGGTTAATCATCCGGGGGATGAGATAAGAAAAATCCTTAATCAGTACAAGAGTCCTGTAATAGATGGAATGCCTGCATTTACAGGAGGATTGGTTGGATATTTTTCATATGACTACATTAAATATGCAGAGCCCAAATTAAGACTTGAAGATAAAGACGGCAGGGATTTTAGGGATTTGGACCTGATGCTTTTTGACGAGGTAATTGCTTTTGACCATTACAGGCAGAAGCTGATTATTATTGCCGGAGTTATGTTAGAAGATGAAAATGGCATCGAAGC
>JBJENU010000077.1:0-3226 GCA_051880355.1 Lachnospiraceae bacterium
AATAAGGCTAAAGGAAATATGGTTACTCTTATGGATGTAGATTTGCAGGACCCGCCTTTTATGCTTAAGGAAATGTATAAAAGCATTAAGGAAGAGGGCTTTGAGCAGGTTGGTACAAGACGTGTTACAAGAAAGGGAGAGCCTAAAATCCGCAGCTTTTTTGCCCGCTGCTTTTACAAACTTATCAATAGAATGTCAGATGTGGAAATGGTTGACGGTGCAAGGGATTACCGTCTTATGACAAGAAAGGTTGTAGATGCAATTCTTTCAATGAAGGAATACAACAGATATTCCAAGGGTATATTCAGCTTCGTTGGTTTTAAGACTAAATGGCTTGAATACGAAAATGTTGAGCGCGCAGTGGGAGAGACCAAGTGGTCCTTCTGGTCACTTTTTAAATATGCCATTAAGGGTATTGTTGCATTTACAACTACACCTCTGGTGATTTCATCTGTTTTCGGTATTTTGATGATGTTTCTGGCTTTAATTTTCATTGTGATAATAATAGTGAGAACACTTGCTTTCGGCGACCCTACAAGCGGCTGGCCTTCAATGGTATGTATTATACTGTTTGTAAGCGGCGTCCAGCTGTTTTTCTTGGGAGTAATCGGCCAATACCTTGCCAATACTTATCAGGAAGTAAAAAAGAGACCTTTATATTTTATAAGTGAAGAAGGGGATTCAGATGAAAAATAATAAAAATAAGTATACTGCAATACATATTGTGGTAATTTTAGCAGGACTTGCATATTTACTTGCAGGGGCTTTCAGTAGTGCAGTCTGGTTTGACGAAGAGTACAGTGTTGGCCTGGTCCGCCATAATTTGACGGAGATGATTGAAATATCCATTCACGATGTTCATCCCCCAATGTATTACATCATTCTTAAGCTTTTTACCTTCATTGCGGGAAACAGTGTGGCAGCTTTAAGAATTTTTTCGGTAATCTGTACGGCACTTCTTAGTTTACTGGGCTTAACCCACATCAGGAAGGATTTTGGAGAAAAAACAGGTCTGTTTTTCTCAATACTTGTATACATCCTGCCTTGTACATATGTATATTCACTACAGATAAGAATGTATACGGTTACCCCTCTTTTAGTTACGCTTGCAGGTATATATGGATACCGGCTTGTAAAAGAAATAAAAGATGGAAATAAGCCTTCCGTTAAAAATATAGTTTTGTTTGTACTGACATCGGTTACCGGTGCTTACTGCCACTGGTATGGTCTTGCATGCGTGGGAATTATTAATCTGATTATACTGTTTGCCATAATGAAGGATAATATTAAGCTTTGGCTGTGCATGGGAATTGCACAGACTGTTTTGTATATTCCGGGATTTTTAATTTTTATGAGGCAGGCCGGCGGCGTAAAGAACTTCTGGATTAGTATCAGCTTCCCGCAGATAATTTTTGATATGCTGGGCTTCAACGTAAGCGGAGAGTCAGGTGATAACGGAATTGTACCTGCGTTAATCGGTCTGGTGCTGTTTATATTTATGGCAGTTTTGTTTATAAAGCTGATAAGGACTGACAGAAAACGGGCTTATATTCCAATGTGTGCCCTGATAGTGTATTTTGGTACACAGGCAGTGTTTTTGCTGGCTTCCATAATAGCACCAATATATTATGTAAGATATACGATGGTAATGTATGGATTTTTAGTTTTTGCCGCTGCTTATCTGTGTGCCAATGTGGATATGAAAAAGCTTGGCGGCGTGGCAATTAACTATATTTTAGGTGCCGTGATGGCAGTGGTTCTTGTAATATGCAGTATAAAAACGGCTGTTAATACCAATGCAGAATTGTATGACAGCTCCAATTTCCGGTGGAAAGACATAATTGCAGAAAAGATTCAGGAGGATGACATAATTGCTTATGATACCACCAACATTAACGCTGCTGTATTTACTCTGGAATATCCACAACATACCACAATTTTTTACAACAGGGACGGCTGGGGCGTTGATGATGCTTACCGGGCATTTGGAAAGAAATTTTATTCTGTAAGGAATCTTGATATGCTTGATAAGTTCAATGGCAGAATATGGCTCATCAACAGCGACAAAATGATTGAGGATTTTGAAAAAATCGGAAAAGTTAAAATACTGGATGAATTTGAAGTAAATATGAGATACAAAAACAATAATTTCGTGGTAAGATTATTGGAGCTAAAAGTGACAGAATAAATATAAAAACACTTTACTTTTTTGGTGAAAAGTTATAAAATATAAGTAACTGGAATGAAAGTTCCGACACGTTTTTATTAAGGAGG
Source organism: Lachnospiraceae bacterium (assembly GCA_051880355.1). Lineage (GTDB taxonomy): Bacteria > Bacillota > Clostridia > Lachnospirales > Lachnospiraceae > JBJENU01. Next base: position 2,275 of record JBJENU010000077.1, read on the forward strand.
AAACATTAAAATGGCTAGAGTGAAACATTCTATGGATGGTAACACAGCTGCAGCTCACGTAGCGTATGCTTATACAGAAGTAGCTGGTATCTATCCTATCACACCTTCAAGCCCAATGGCTGACTATGTAGACCAGTGGTCAGCTGCCGGAAGAAAGAACATTTTTGGAAGCACTGTTAAAGTTGTAGAGATGGAATCAGAAGCTGGTGCCGCTGGTACAGTTCATGGTTCATTAGGTGTTGGTGCTTTGACAACAACATTTACAGCATCTCAGGGTCTTTTACTTATGATTCCTAATATGTATAAGATTGCCGGTGAGCAGTTGCCTTGTGTATTTGATGTATCTGCTCGTACTGTGTCTTCACATGCTCTTAACATTTTTGGTGATCACAGCGACGTATATGCTTGTCGTCAGACAGGTTTCGCTATGCTTGCTGAGACAAACCCACAGGAAGTAATGGATTTAAGTCCTGTTGCTCACTGTGCAGCTCTTGAGGGCAAGACACCTTTCCTTAACTTCTTCGATGGTTTCCGTACATCACACGAGATTCAGAAGATTGAAGAGTGGGATTATGAAGATTTGAAGGATATGTGTCCAATGGATGCAGTTGCTGAATTCAGAGCACATGCCCTTAATCCAAACAAGCCAAATGCACGTGGTTCTCATGAGAATGGTGATATTTTCTTCCAGCATCGTGAGGCTTGTAACCCGGTTTATGATGCACTTCCGGCTGTTGTTGAGAAGTACATGAACAAGGTTAACGAAAAGCTTGGCACTAACTATGGTTTATTTAACTACTATGGTGCAGAGGATGCTGATAGGGTAATCGTTGCTATGGGTTCTATCTGTGACGTTGCAGAGGAAGTTATTGATTACCTTATGGCTAAGGGCGAAAAGGTTGGTCTTATTAAGGTTCGTCTCTACCGTCCATGGTCAAGCGAAGCAATCCTT
>JBJENU010000078.1:0-3210 GCA_051880355.1 Lachnospiraceae bacterium
CCTGTAGGTTCCATATTTTGGCGAGATAGCTCAGCTGGCTAGAGCATGCGGTTCATACCCGCAGTGTCGGGGGTTCAAGTCCCTTTCTCGCTATTTAAAAGAGGCTTCAGATGTTGAAGCCTCTTTTTTTCTTTGATAACTCTGTAAAAAACAGTTGTTTTATTAAAACTATGTTGTGTAATTTATTTACCGAATACCCGGATTTCTGTCTCGGCGCCATCTCCGATGGATTTAAGATAATCGCACATAGCATGGTTCTTTTCTCTAAACACGTAGAATGCTTCCTGGGCTTTCTGGAAATGTTCAATGGCCAAGTCAACATTACCGCTGTCCTTAGCTTTCCACGAATCGGTTGCGTGGATGTGGAACTGGTTGTGTGCCTCCATCATCTCCTTGAGCTGTCTGCATCCTGTAATACGCGGGTCAGTCTGTCTTGAAACCCATACACCAAATTTACATCCGGAAGGGTTGTTTACCTGGTCAATACGCAGATGCTCAAAATCCATTGCGTTACTGTAAAGACGCCACATAAGAATAAAATGGTCAACTTCAAATACATGCATACAGTCAACATTGGTTACTTCTGAGAAGCCTCTGTATAAGTCATTGCGGGATGTATCAATGTAGCGGCTTATCTGGAAGATATGTACACCGGTGTCAAAACATTCCTTAGAGAGGGCATCATAACTCTGGGCTATGTTATCTACCTGGGTAGAAAAATTTCTGACTGTCTCAGCCTGATGGTTAATGTTGTCGGCAATTTCGCTGAGAGACTTATTAATGGTGTTCATTGAATCATTCATACCGTTGATGTTCTTAAGCGAAGACTCAACATTATTGTTGCCCTTGGTAAGGTTCGAAGACGTCTCCTTCATTGAGAATGCAAGATTGTCAATATCCTGTTTTAATTCGTCAACATATTTGGAAACGTCATCAGCAGAATTGGTTGTGTTAACTGAAAGGGCGCTAACCTGCTCCGCAACAATGGCAAAGCCTCTGCCGGCCTCACCTGCTCTTGCAGCCTCTATGGAAGCATTAAGTGCAAGGAGGTTACTTTGTTCAGCAACGTCACGCACAACATCAATAATATTGCTGATAGCCTCAACCTTGTTCTTAAATGCCTGTGTCTGAATGTTAATTTCGTTAATTTTATCTGATGATTCAGCTACAATTTCAAGGCTGTCCGAAATACTTCCGATACCATCCCTTAAGGTATCAATCATAGAATGGGTATTGTCACGGATTGAATCGATTGTTTTTGAAATTCCGCCCATAGAGTTTTCAATCTGGGTACTGGCAACCTGCATCTGTCTGATTGAATCAGTCTGGGAATTGACCTGTCCAATCATATCTCTCATAAATGAATTATCACCGATTGAGCCCATAGCTTCATTGAGTCTCATAACGTAATTGTTATTATGGTCCTTGAGGTATGTAAGCATATTGTTAAACTGTTGTGCAAGCTCCTTATCTTCAAAGCTGTCGGTATCAATTGCAGTCCACGTGCCGTGCATAACAGAATTCATACAGGATTTAATCTGCTCAATATCCCGCAGCGCCGTGTTAATTTCCTCTGCTTTTTTCTTCCTAAACATATCCTATACCCTCCATTTATGAATAGTTTTTCACAAAATATACTTGACATAATTATATCATATTGTAGTGAAAATGCAAGGGAGTTCAAGGAATTTGAATTGCGAAGATTGTACGGAAAAAGTAAATATGGTATAATGACATATAAACAAAAAGATGAACAGGATTATTGAGGCAGGGAAGCGGTGAAATTGATTAATTATAAAGAACGGGCAGGAATTAACAAGAAATCTTTTGAATTATACTATAATGGCGGAACAATATGGTGTGAACATCTTGATAGTATGGGAAATATGGAAGCAGAAGTTATCAATAAATTTAAGGAAGATTGTAAAACATTCAGTTGCCTTTCTGTTTCCTCATATATGATTATCAATTTGGATGAAACTGTTGTATCTGAACAGATTGCAGAGTGCATTGTAAATGTAATACTGGAATGTAGAAAGAGATTTATAAAAATTGCATTTGTTGGCGTTGATAAAAAGGCACAAAAACAGTTTGAAAAGATAAGGAAAGAATCCAGTGTAATGGTTTCTTATCTAAAAGATTATGAGAAAGCAAAAGAATGGGTCTTGAAACATTAAAAGTTAAAGATTAATGTAAATTATGATTTGTCGTGGTATGTTACATTATTTGTATCAGACAGTTCACAACCTAAATGCCGGAGGGTATTGCTTCAGCTATCTGCGATGAATTGGAACCGCAGGTCATCAGGAATAATTATGTAATGGAGAAACAACAATGATTATTTTAATTACAGGAGCATCCCATACAGGGAAGACTGCACTTGCTCAGAAATTACTTGAAAAATATAAATTTCCATATTTGTCAATAGACCATTTAAAAATGGGCTTGATTCGCAGTGGGAATACTAAACTTACTCCAATGAGTGGTGATGCAGACCTGACAGACTATTTATGGCCAATTGTTTGTGAAATAATTAAAACTGCCATAGAGAATGAGCAGAATCTTATTATTGAGGGGTGTTATATTCCCTTTGACTGGGCTAAGGACTTTGAAAAAGAATATCTTAATAACATTAGATACTATTGTCTTGTAATGAGCCGGGACTACATAAAAAATCACTTTGCGGACATAAAGAAATATGCAAATGTCATTGAAAAGCGCTTGGATGACCAATGGTGTACTTTGGAAAGTGTGTCAAAGGATAATTCCCATATTTTACAACTTGCTATAAAGCACAATGTAAAATATGTGCTTATTGATGATAAGTACGAGATTGATATTAATTTGTATGATTGAGATAATTATGAATTTGCGCAGGAGGATGATGAATGAGACGTTTAGTAATATATGTACATGGAAAAGGTGGTAATGCCAAAGAGTCCGAGCATTATAAGATGTTCTTTGCTGGAAGTGATGTTATTGGCTTTGACTATAAAGTCCAAAATCCTTGGGAGGCGCAAAGGGAGTTTTCAAGTTTTTATGATTTGCACAGTGCAGGGTATGATGATGTTATTTTGATTGCAAACAGCATAGGTGCTTTTTTATCTATGAATGCTCTTGCTGAAAAGAAGATTTCACAGGCTATGTTTATTTCTCCAATTGTAAATATGGAAAAACTGATTACGGATATGATGATGTGGTCAGATGTAA
>JBJENU010000079.1:0-3194 GCA_051880355.1 Lachnospiraceae bacterium
TTGTGACATTTTTTAAATACCAGAATGGCCGAGATATATATACCAATGTATCCAATCAGGTTATTAAGCCTAACCCTAACAGGCCAAGCGGTTCTGACGATGCAGATGAAGCCGATGCTTTTTTGTACAATCACGCTGCACTGCTTTCCATAAACCGAGACGCAGTTGGATATATCGTTATTCCCGGCATTGATGTACAGCTTCCTGTTGTATACCGTTCCGGCGATAACAGCTACTATCTTGACCATGCGGTTGATGGTTCAGAGAGTATGTTTGGAACGCTTTTCATTGACGGCAACATAACTGACGGCTTCAACAGTTCACATGTCCTTATACATGGTCATAATATGTATGACGGAAGTATGTTTGCAGGTCTTGCCAAGTACAGGAATGAGGACTTTGCAAGGAATGGCGACAACAATATGGTATATATATATTCTGAGGATAAATGCTATACTTACAGAATTTTTTCGGTACATCAGGTTGACCCTGTAGATTCGGCTTTTACCATTAATTTCCCGGGGCTTGCTGTTATGCGTGATTATGCAAGCAAGATGAAACAGGAATCAATGTATGATTTTGGCGTTCCCATTACCAATGCAACTCAGGTGCTTACACTGTCCACGTGTACAAGTGATTCAGCCCACCGTTTCGTAGTGCATTGTGTTCTCACGTCAACCAAGACCATTGAACAGAGCTGACGGTTGTCCCGTGACTTACCGTATAACGGCTTAAATACTAGGGAAAATCAACTTTTTACTTTTATTTAAAAAGTTTTTTAAAAAAGTACTTGATTTTTTTTAAGTTTTGAGTTATGGTTAATACAAGTTAAGACATTGCTCGTAGGACAAAGGCGTCCCTTTTATTAGGGGCGCCATTTTTTTTTAACGACAATGCCAATATGATTTGAAAGGATGTTTTAACTATGAGCGAATTATTTAATGCAGCTGAAATCTTCGGCGAAAATGTGTTTAATGACACAGTTATGAAGGAAAGACTTCCTAAAAATGTATACAAGGCTTTACGCGCTGTTATTGAAGACGGTGCAGAGCTTAAGCTTGCCGATGCAGATGTAATTGCCAACGCCATGAAGGACTGGGCTGTTGAGAAAGGTGCAACACACTATACTCACTGGTTTATGCCACTTACAGGTGTTACTGCTGAGAAGCACGATTCATTTATCTCTGCCCCTAATTCAAGCGGTAAGGTTCTGTTAGAGTTTTCAGGTAAAGAGCTTATCAAGGGCGAGCCTGATGCTTCTTCTTTCCCTTCCGGCGGTCTTCGTGCCACATTTGAGGCAAGAGGCTACACAGCCTGGGATTGTACTTCTCCTGCATTTGTGAGAGAAGATGCAGCAGGTGCCACGCTTTGCATTCCTACTGCTTTCTGTTCTTATACAGGTGAGGCACTTGACCAGAAGACTCCTCTTCTTCGTTCAATGGAAGCTTTGAACACACAGGCACTTCGTATTTTAAGACTTTTTGGAAATACAACATCTAAAAAGGTTACACCTTCAGTAGGTCCTGAGCAGGAATATTTTCTTGTAGACAGAGAAAAATTCCTCCAGAGGAAGGATCTTATTTTTGCAGGCCGTACACTTTTTGGTGCTATGCCTCCTAAGGGTCAGGAACTTGAAGACCATTACTTTGGCGCTATCCGTGAAAGAATCGCTGCATTTATGAAGGACCTCAACAAGGAGCTGTGGAAGTTAGGTGTTACAGCCAAGACACAGCACAACGAGGTTGCTCCTGCCCAGCACGAGCTGGCTCCTATCTACGCTCAGGCTAACATCGCTATGGATAACAACCAGCTTACAATGGAGATTATGAAAAAGACTGCTGAACGTCATGGTCTTGCATGTCTTCTTCATGAAAAGCCATTTGCAGGCGTTAACGGTTCAGGTAAGCACAACAACTGGTCAATTACCACAGATGACGGCATCAATATGTTAGATCCTGGTAAGACACCTCATGAGAACATCCAGTTCCTGCTTGTACTCACTGCAATTATGAAGGCTGTTGATACACACGCTGACCTCCTCCGTGAGTCAGCTTCCTGCGTAGGTAACGACCACAGACTTGGTGCTAACGAGGCTCCTCCTGCAATTATCTCCATGTTCCTCGGAGACCAGCTTCAGGACGTTGTTTCTCAGTTAATCAGCACAGGTGATGCCAAGAGTTCACTTCAGTCAGGCAAGTTAAAGACCGGTGTAAGCACTCTTCCGGAGCTTGCTAAGGATGCTACAGACCGTAACAGAACTTCACCTTTTGCTTTCACAGGTAATAAATTTGAATTCCGTATGGTTGGTTCTTCAGATTCAATCTCTGATGCCAACGTTGTTCTTAACACAATTACAGCAGAAGCTTTCTGCGAAATCGCTGATGAGCTTGAAAAAGCTGACAACTTTGACCTTGCAGTTCATGATATGATTAAAAAGCTTGCAACAGAGCATCAGAGAATTATCTTCAACGGCAACGGTTACTCAGATGCATGGGTTGAGGAGGCTGCCCGCAGAGGTCTTCCTAACATTAAGACAATGGTTGACGCAATTCCTTCACTCATTGAGCCAAAGGCTATTGCACTTTTTGAGAAATTTGGCGTATTCACAGAGGCAGAGCTTCGTTCAAGAGTTGAAATCAAATACGAAGCTTACGCAAAGGCTATTAACATTGAAGCCAAGTCTATGATTGATATTGCAGGCAAGCAGATTATTCCTGCGGTTGTCTCATACACAACAGAGCTTGCAAACTCTGTACTTTCTGTATCAGAAGCAGGTGCAGATGCAAGCGTTCAGAAGGAGCTTCTCACAGAAGTATCTTCACTCCTTGCAGAGATGAAGGCTGCTTACAAGGCTCTTATTGATGTAGATGCCAAGGCTTGCACCATTGAAGATGCCAAGGAGTCAGCTACATACTTCAAGGATGTTGTTATACCTGCCATGGCTGCGCTCCGTGCACCTGCTGATAAGCTTGAAATGATTGTCGATAAGGAATACTGGCCATTCCCTTCATACGGCGATTTAATGTTTGAGGTTTAATAAAATCCTACCTAACCATATAAAAGTCGGGTTGCTCGTGTGGGCAGCCCGACTTTTTATTTCTTATATTGTCACTTTACATTCACCATATATATCCAGCATCTCATACTCGATACTGCCACGATACTTCTTTACAATATCATAGATATTAAGCAGA
>JBJENU010000080.1:0-14874 GCA_051880355.1 Lachnospiraceae bacterium
TGCTGTGGCAAGAAAAAGAGGAACAGGTATGGGTGGAGGACACGACGAGCGTGAGCAGACACTTAACCAGATGCTTGTTGAGATGGATGGATTCGGTGTCAACGAGGGTATTATTGTTCTTGCTGCTACAAACCGTGTGGATATTCTTGATCCGGCTATTTTAAGACCGGGCAGATTTGACCGTAAGGTTCTGGTGGGACGTCCGGATGTTAAGGGCAGACTCGAAATCCTTAAGGTTCATGCAAGAAAGAAGCCTCTTGGCGATGATGTGGATTTAGACGCACTTTCAAGAACAACCACAGGCTTTACAGGTGCAGACCTTGAGAATCTACTTAACGAAGCCGCAATTTATGCAGCTAAAATGGGCAGAAAGTTTATCAATAACGATGATATCAATTATGCTTTTGTTAAGGTTGGCATTGGTGTAGAGAAGAGAAGTAAGATTATTTCCAAGAAGGAACAGAAGATTACGGCTTACCACGAGGCAGGACATGCAATTCTTTTCCATGTTCTTCCTGATGTGGGTCCTGTCCACACGATTTCAATTATTCCTACCGGTATGGGCGCAGCCGGATATACGATGCCGCTTCCTTCAAAGGATGAGATGTTCAATACCAAGGGTAAAATGCTTCAGGATATTATGGTAGGTCTGGGAGGCCGTATCGCAGAAGAAATTATTTTCGAGGATATTACCACAGGAGCTTCACAGGATATCAAGAGCTGTACTGCAACAGCAAGGGCAATGGTTACAAAGTACGGTTTCTCTGAGAAGCTTGGTCTTATTAACTATGACGCTGACAGCGATGAAGTGTTCATCGGTAATGACCTGGCGCATACAAGACCATATGGCGAGAATATTGCCGGTGAGATTGACATGGAAGTTAAGCGTATTGTTGATGAATGTTATGACAAGGCAAAGGCCATTGTGCTTGAACATATTCAGGTTCTCCACGATTGCGCCAACCTTCTGTTAGAGAAGGAAAAAATTAACCGGGAAGAGTTTGAAGCACTTTTTGCCGGGGCAGACGTTGCAGATACCAATTTAAATGATTAATATTAAGGTCCGGTAGCAGTACCGGACCTTTTGTATTCGCTCTACAAACAAAAAGTTGTACATAATGCACAAAAACTTTAATTGAAATTCTACATATTTGTTAACACTTTTGGGAAAACTAATGATACTATAATTAATGTAAAAACCCCCCAATACATTATATATTTTTTGTTACACCCCATAATAAGTGAAATACCTTCTCCAAAACGGACAGCTTCCCGGCTGCCCGTTTTGCCGTTATATGGAGTAAATAATAGTTGCAATATTTTAAGAATAGTTATAAAATAATAGTGTATAGGCATTTTTGTGGCTTATGAGGAGGTTTGAAATGCGAATAGGTCAGGACATAGATAATATGTCGCTAATTGAAAAGAAAATATGTTATTTTTCAAATATGCGTCCGGTGATTAACCGAATGGCACTTTTCAGTGATGTTTCCGGTGACTATCGTATTCCGCCTGAACCTGAAGCAAACAGCAGTGTGATTTTGAAATTCAGGACATCTGTGTACAATGCAGATGAGGTGTGGGTTGTTGTTGACAACAGGCACATCAGGATGGAAAAGGTTGAGAGGGATACCTTATTCGATTACTACTCCGCCAATGTAAAAGTGGGCGAAGAAAAAATGTATTATTACTTTGAAGTCCACAATGGTAAGTCTGTTTGCTATTACAACCAGATTGGCGTTATGAAAGAGCTTAATCCATTTTATAATTTTCAGATTATGCCCGGCTTTACAACACCTGATTGGGCAAAGGGAAGCGTTATGTACCAGATTTTTACGGACCGCTTCTGTAACGGTGACAAGTCCAATGATGTTCTGGATAATGAATATGCGTATATTAACCAGCATGTTCACCGGGTTACGGATTTCAACAAATATCCCGATGCCATGGATGTGAGGGAATTCTATGGCGGTGATTTACAGGGTGTGTGGGACAAGCTTGATTATCTTCAGGAGCTGGGAATAGAAGTAATCTATTTTAATCCTCTCTTTGTATCACCTTCCAATCACAAGTATGATACGCAGGATTATGATTATATAGACCCTCATTTCGGTGTGATTATTGAAGATGAGGGAGAACTCCTTGGCGAGGGAGATATGAATAATTCTCATGCCGGCAGATATATATGCCGCGTCACAAGCAGGAAGAATCTTGAGGCAAGTAATGAGTTTTTTGCACGGCTGGTGGAGGAAATTCACCGGCGTGGCATGAAGGTTATTATGGACGGTGTTTTTAATCACTGCGGTTCATTTAATAAGTGGCTTGACAGAGAGGGTATTTATGCGGCAAGCACTGAGAACTATGAAAGCGGAGCCTACAGGGAATATAACAGTCCGTATCATGACTTTTTTAAGTTTTTTAATGATACATGGCCTGATAATCAGTCGTATGACGGCTGGTGGGGGCATGACACACTGCCTAAGCTTAATTATGAAGGCAGTGCAAAGCTTGAGGAATATATCATAGGAATTGGAAAAAAGTGGGTTTCGCCACCTTACAATGTTGACGGCTGGCGCCTTGATGTGGCGGCTGATTTGGGCTACAGCAGGGAATATAACCATCTGTTCTGGAAAAAGTTCAGAAAGGCTGTTAAGGAAGCTAATCCACAGGCAATAATTCTGGCAGAGAATTACGGAGATTCTTACGACTGGCTTCAGGGTGATGAATGGGACACAATAATGAATTATGATGCTTTTATGGAGCCGGTTACATGGTTTTTGACCGGTATGCAGAAGCACAGCGACGAATATGTTCATGATAAGCTGGGCAATGCAGAGTATTTTTTCGGTGCAATGCATCATAATATGGCAAGAATGGGCGGTCAGAGCGTGGCTGTTGCCATGAATGAATTGTCTAACCACGACCATTCAAGATTCCTTACAAGAACCAACAGAACGGTGGGGCGTACAGCTTCAAGAGGACCGGAGGCAGCGGGCTACGGAATTGACAAGGCAGTGTTTAGGGAAGCTGTTGTGATACAGATGACATGGCCGGGAGCACCAACTGTTTATTACGGTGATGAGGCCGGGCTGTGTGGCTGGACTGACCCGGATAACAGAAGAGGTTATCCGTGGGGCAGGGAAGATAAGGAGCTGATTGATTTTCACAGGGAACTGATTAGGATTCACAAGAATAATCAGGTTCTAAAAACAGGTTCTTACAAGAGACTGTATGGTGAATATAATATAATTGCGTATGGGCGCTTTAACAGGCAGGATGCAATTGTGGTTGTAGTTAATAACAATGATGATGAAAAAAGAGTTTTGATTCCGGTATGGCAGGTTGGCCTTACAAATGATGATGATATGGAGCAGATATTTGTATCCCACAACTCAGGATATAGTACGGAGCATTTAGGATACAGGGTATACAATGGATGCCTGGATATCGGACTTAGAGAAAAGTCGGCAGTAATACTCAGAAAGATGAAATGGTAGAAAGGGAATAGACATGTCAGATAATAATTCAAGAATTAAAATAAACCGCTGGGTTCGTATGTGGAACAGACACAAGACTTCAATCCTGATGCTGGGTCTTGTACTTCTTATTGGTCTTGTAGTGCTTCTTACTTTACAGTTGATTAATAAACCTTCTAACAGTGGTAATAAGCCTACGGAGGTTATCCAGAACGGCAGCGGCAATGCTTCAACGCAGGAATCATCAACCAGTAAGCTTGTAAATCCGGATGATGTAACTAACGCATCAACACAGCCGACAACACAGGCTCAGGAAAGCACACAGGCTCCTACTACTTCCGGCAATGTACTCAAGGTTACAACCAAAGCTGGCAAGGAAGCTTACAGCAGTTCAGATTTTTATGCCAATGCAGTTTTTGTAGGTGACGGTATTGCATCAGGCGTATCTGCATACAAGTTTTTAACAGATGCACAGTATATTGGCAATGTTAATATGAGCACACTGACTGCATCCTCATATGTGGATACTGTTGTATCGGCATCACCGTCCAAGATTTTTATTAATATGGGTATCAATGACCTTAACTCTAATACAAGAACTGCAAGCCAGATTGCGACAACCTACTCAACCTTTGTGGCATCGCTTAAATCAAAGCTTCCTGCTGCAAGGATTTATGTTGTATCAGTTCTGCCTGTTGGAGCAACAACTGTAGCTAAAAATGTAACTAATGCAAGAATAAAAGAACTGAATGATAATCTTATTGCAATGTGTAACAACCTTGGCGTAAAATATATCGATATCAATGGGGCATTTGCCGATGACCAGGGTAATCTGAACAGCCAGATAAGTGCCAACGGACTTAACATTGCTTCAGCTTATTATCCGTATTTTCTTAACACGATTGCCAAAGTGGCACAGTAATGGAGGCCTTTGTGAACTTTCACATTTTATCACTTTTTCCTGAAATGATTGTGAACGGACTTAATACCAGTATTACAGGCCGTGCAATAGAAAAGGGCATAATAAGCATTAATGCAGTTGATATAAGGGATTATTCCCAAAATAAGCATATGAAGGTTGATGATTACCCTTATGGCGGCGGCGCCGGAATGGTTATGCAGGCATTGCCTGTCTGCCTTGCCTGCGAGGATGTCGAGGCAAAAATCGGTCATAAGCCAAGGGTGGTCTATGTAACTCCGCAGGGACATACATTTAATCAGAGCATGGCACAGGAATTTGCCCGCGAGGAGGATTTGGTTATACTCTGCGGACACTACGAGGGTATTGATGAGAGAGCACTGGAGCTGGTGGTTACAGATTATGTGTCAATAGGAGATTATGTTCTCACAGGCGGAGAGCTGGCAGCGATGGTAATGGTTGACGCTATTTCAAGACTTGTGCCGGGCGTGCTCAGCAATGAAGTTTCCGCAGAATTTGAGACCTTTCACGACAATCTTCTTGAGTATCCGCAGTATACAAGACCGGAAGAGTTTCGCGGCATGAAGGTACCGGAGGTGCTGCTTAGCGGACATCACGGCAATATTGAGAAGTGGCGTCTTGAAAAGTCCATTGAGAGAACTAAGAAATTCAGACCGGATTTGTATGAGAAATACGAGAAGGAAAAACAATAATTTTTAGGGGCTGTAGAAATCTTTCTCATAGTTTTTTACAGCCCTGTTTTTGTTATATAGCAGCTGGAAGGTACAATACATATGAAAAAACTGTTGGTAGCAATTAATTCAAAGTATATACACTCTAATCTGGCAATACACAGCCTTAGTGCATACGCCGGAGCACACAAAATAAATGTAGACTGCGCCGAATACACAATTAACCAGGACATAGGAGAAATAATCCGCAAAATATATATTGAGAAACCGGATTTTCTGGCGTTTTCAACTTATATCTGGAATGTTGACATTGTAAAAAAGGTGGCTGTGGAGATAAAAAAGCTTCTGAAAAATGTTGTTATCTGGGCAGGCGGACCTGAGGTATCTTATGATGCCGTAGATTTTTTAAATAAAAATCCGGCGTTTGAAGGGGTTGTCCGCGGCGAAGGAGAGGAGACTTTTTGCCAGCTGGTCAAATCATATGAAAATGGCACAGGACAGGATAACATTCAGGGAATCACATTCAGGTGCAATGACGGTATCAGACAGAATGCGGACCGGGCCTATATGGATATGGACAGTCTGCCGTTTGTTTATGATGACATAAGTCCCTTTAAAAATAAGATAATATATTATGAGAGCAGCAGAGGATGCCCTTTTGGCTGTACCTACTGTCTGTCATGTCTGGAAAAGAAAGTGCGGTTCAGGAGTCTTTTACTTGTTAAAAAAGAACTGAAATATTTTCTTGATGCAAAGGTGCCTCAGGTAAAATTTGTTGACAGAACCTTTAACTGCGACAAAAAAAGAACAGAGGAACTGCTGCAGTTCCTTGTTGATAATGACAATGGCGTGACTAATTTCCATTTTGAGATTGCCGCAGATTTAATTACCGAAGAACAGCTTGCCATTATTGAAAAAATGCGCCCCGGACTTATACAGATGGAAATTGGAGTCCAGTCAACTAATGATGACACAATCAGGGCCATTAACAGAACCATGAAGCTTGATGCTCTTAAAAGTGTGGTTGGAAGGCTTAACGCCATGAACAATGTCCATCTGCATCTGGATTTGATTGCAGGACTTCCATATGAAGATTTTAACACCTTTACAAAGTCTTTTAATGATGTGTATAATATGGAGCCGGAGCAGCTACAGCTTGGTTTTCTAAAGGTGCTTAAAGGCTCGCCGATGTATGATTTGGCAGCCTGCTATGGGATTATATGCAGTGATTACCCACCCTATGAGGTAATGCAGACTAATTGGATTACTTACGGGGAAATATTGAAGCTTAAGCAGATAGAGGAGATGGTTGAGACCTATTACAACAGCGGGCAGTACAGCTATTCCATGAGATACCTTAACAAATATTATGAGGCACCTTATAATCTTTATGAAGCACTTGCCCAATTTTATGAAGAGAAGGGCTGCTTTGACGTAAAAAACTCAAGGATAAGGACATATGAGCTTTTACACCAGTTTGTAGAGCAAAATTTTAAAGAGCATATAGAAGAATTTGAAGGTATCCTTTTGTTTGATTTATATCTGAGAGAGAACTTAAAGTCAAGACCGTCATTTTCAAAAGAGCCTGATGAGAGCAAAAAGCAATATATACGACAGCTTTACAGGCAGTTTAATGTGCCTAAAACAGGACACATTGAGCAGATAAACGGTACATATATAATATTTGACTATGAAAAGAGAAATCCGCTTAATTATCAGGCAAAAGTCACAAGGATTGATTATTGCCGTGGACAGGAGAAAAAATGATAGATAGTTTTGTTGCGCTTGATTTGGAAACAACCGGTATCAGCCCGGCCAGTGACCAGATTATAGAGATTGGCATGGTTCGCGTAGTTGGTGGAAAAGTAGATGGGGAATATAGCCGTCTGGTGTACCCCGGATTTGAAATTGACCTAAGGATTACGGCACTGACCGGGATTACCAATGATATGGTGGCAGGACAGCCGCAGATATCCGGGCTTGTGCCTGAAATACTTGAATTTATAGGGGATTTGCCGCTTTTAGGACACAATATAATATTTGATTATGGATTCCTGAAAAAGGCTGTTGTTAACGCAGGCGGTACATTTGCAAAATCAGGGATTGATACCTTAAAAATTGCCAGAAGAATTCTGCCTCCTGAGCAAAAGAAAAACCTTGATTTGCTCTGCGAATATTTTGGAATTGATGCAGGACATTCCCACAGGGCATTTGATGATGCCAGAAGTGCAATGGAGCTGTATTTTAAGTTATATCAGGTCAATCCCCTTGATTTTGGCTTTGAAAAAGCCCAGGAGCTGGTGTTTGCCGTAAAAAAAGAAAGCCCTGTTACACCTGCACAGAAAAGGTATATAAGGGCCTTACTTGAGTTTCATAACCTGGACAGCAGGTGTGACATAGATATGCTTACCAAAAGTCAGGCATCAAAAATGATTGATTCAATTATTGGTGAGTTCGGGAAGCTTCCTCCAGCATATTAAGAATCGGTACCCTGTTAATGGAATTAAGACCTTTTGCCGTTGCTTTCAGATGTTCCAGCTCCGGGATGAGGCCGTTATCACAATAATATCCGGCAAGCAAGGTGTAGTTAAGTTTAACGTCACTTTTGCACTTAATGCCAAATTCAAGGACAGTTACAGCTTCCTTCACATATCCCAGAGTCATGAGGCGGCTGCCCCATCTGGCAATGGTTGAAACCATTGTGGAGTAGTTGTCGTCGTATTCAGACAATGCTGTTAAGTTGGCGGCACCATACTGTTTTTTTAACTCTGTGTTGGATATTCCCGTAAGATTAAGAATTCTCTTTTGCGAAAGATTTTTAATGGTGTCCTGATATTTTTCAATTTCTTTGTCAACTTTTTCAAAAAAAGGAAGTTTTTCTAAAGGAATTGTGATATAATCTAAATGTTCGATGTCCTTTTTTCTGGTGAAATTGGCTTCGTGCTCCCCGTCAAGAAAGTCAGACCTGTGTTCATCAGCGTATTTGGTGCTTTTCTTGAGCCTGTGGGAAAATAAAAATGCAAATATTACAAAAAGAGGAAAAATATACATAAAAATGGCCTTTCTGGCAAAAATATAGGAGGATGTTATGATTAATTTTCACAACAAAAAAAACAAAAGGATTCTGGCAGCAGTAATTATTATTTTCCTTATCGTAGCAATGGTAGTTCCAATGCTTACGGCTGCTTTTATTTAATATTAACCAAACTTGGCGCAAATGTCAAATGATAAAGAACCGGAGAGTTTGTTATGAAGAATGGTAATTTTACCAATGCAGTTATGAAAAGATCTGTTTTCTCAATTGCAGGAAACAAGAATAATAAGGAGCGACCTTGTATTGGCTCTGACTGTGTTGCCTATAGCGGGCAGGAAAAAATGGTAAGTTCCATTGCCAGCGGAGAATATGGCGTATACAGGGCTGTCACCAAGGTTAATGCCAAGGGCGGCAACGCAGTATCAGTTACGTTATCGGTGCGTATCCCTAAGTCTTACGAGGAAGGCGATGTCAAGGAATGTATCAGAAGGCTTAGAAAGCAGTGTGATGTTCTTGGCGTGGACATTACAGGTGTGGAAGTGTGCGGTGATGACAGAATCACAGAGCCTATTATTACTGCCGGCTGCACAGGATTTATCAGCTTTTCATATAAGCCGGTAATTGAACCTGAACAGAATATTGCAATTATACGGCCGATTGGTCTTGAAGGTGCAAGAATTCTTGGAAAAGCCAATAAAGACAAGCTTTGCAGCCATTTTACCGAATTTTTCTATGAAAGGGCAATGGGAAGTGAACAAGACCTGAATCTGACAAAGGTCTGCAAGGTATGTGCTGATAAAAACCTGTTTATGATGCCACTTGGCGAAGGCGGAATATTTGCCGCCTTATGGAATATGGCAGAATATGGAAAAGTGGGCTTGTCCGTTGACTTAAAAAAATTTCCCGTAAAGCAGGAAATTATAGAAATATGTGAACTTTTAGAGAAAAATATTTATGAATTATCATCTTTTGGCAGTTTGTTGATGACATTTGATGATAAATGTGATATAATTGACTTCTTAAAAGAGTTGAATGTGGAGTTTGCTGTTATTGGCAGGACTACTGCATCCAACGACAAGATTATTTATAATGATGATGAAGTGCGCTATCTGGATACACCGAAGCGCGATGCAATATATAATTGATTGAAGATAAGGAGTGCATATTATGAGAGAAAAAATCCTTAATTTACTTGAAAAGAACAGCAGAATTGATTTGCATGATATGGCCATTATGCTTGGAATGTCAGATGTGGCCCTTGCCAACGAAATCGGACAGATGGAGAAGGAGAACATAATATGCGGCTATCACACTCTTATAGACTGGGATAAGACCAGTGAAGAGAAGGTGACGGCACTTATTGAGGTAAAGGTAACGCCCCAGCGTGGTCATGGTTTTGATGCCATTGCGGAGCGTATATACAATTATGAGGAAGTTACAGCTGTATATCTTATGTCAGGAAGCTATGATTTTACCATTATAATTGAGGGCAAGACAATGAAGTCTGTTGCCAGATTTGTATCAGAGAAGCTTTCGACGCTGGAGCCTGTAATTTCCACAGCGACACTTTTCGTCCTTAAGAAGTACAAGGACCATGGTATGGTAATGGGCGAGAAGATTACAGACGAAAGGATTAAAGTGACACCATGAGGAATCCTATTGCAAAGAAAGTTGCAGATATTCAGCCTTCCGGTATCAGGAAGTTTTTTGATATTGTCAATGAGATGGAGGATGCCATATCTCTGGGCGTAGGTGAGCCGGATTTTGACACACCGTGGAATGTCAGGGAGGAAGGCATATATGCTCTTGAGAAGGGCAGGACTTTTTACACATCTAATTCCGGCCTGAAGGAATTAAGAGAAGAGATAAGCAGGTATGTTGCCAGAAAATACGAGCTGGATTATGACCCTAACGGAGAAATCCTTGTGACCGTAGGAGGCAGCGAGGCCATCGACCTTGCACTCCGTGCCATGATTGAGCCGGGAGATGAGGTTTTAATTCCGCAGCCAAGCTATGTCTCATATCTTCCGTGCGCAGTGCTTGCAGATGCAGTGCCGGTTATGATTAACCTGAAGGAAGAGAATGATTTTAAGCTTACAAAGGAAGAATTGCTGGAGCATATTACAGATAAGACAAAGATTCTGATTATGCCTTTCCCTAACAACCCGACGGGCGCCATAATGACTAAGGAAGAGCTTGAAGAGCTGGTTCCTGTAATTATAGAAAAAGATTTGATTGTCATCTCCGATGAGATTTACGGGGAATTAACGTATCTTGGTAAGCATACTTCAATCGGCAGTTTTCCGGGAATGAAGGAGAGAACCATTGTAATCAATGGCTTTTCCAAGGCTTTTGCCATGACAGGATGGAGACTTGGTTATGCCATGGGGCCTAAAAATATTATGTCCCAGATGACAAAGATTCATCAGTTTGCCATTATGTGTGCACCTACCAACAGCCAGTTTGCGGCAGTTGAGGCTTTGGCCAATTGTGACAGGGAGGTTGAGAAGATGGTGGATGCCTATGACCAGAGGAGAAGATATCTTCTCAATGCGTTCAGGGAGATGGGACTTGAGTGCTTTGAGCCGTTTGGTGCATTTTATATGTTCCCGTCGATTAAGAAATATGGACTCACATCTGAGGAATTTGCCACAAGACTTCTCAATGAAGAAAAACTTGCAGTAGTGCCGGGTACAGCTTTTGGCGACTGCGGTGAAGGGTTCCTCAGAATATCATATGCATACTCAATGGAGAATCTTAAAATTGCCATTGAGCGTCTTAAGAACTTTATAGCACGTCTCGACAAAGAACAGGAGGAAAAATAATGGCAGAGATTAATGTTCAATATATCAATCCTTTTTTGATGGCTGCCAGCAGCATTATCAAAGATACTTGCCAGCTTCAGCTTAAGGTTGGCAAACCATATATCCGTACAACTGAATTTACCAATGACTCGGTTGTTATTATAATTGGCATTACGGGAGCTATGCGCGGTCAGGTGTTCCTCGGCATGGATACTCCAACGGCCTGTAACATTGCATCACGCATGATGATGGGTATGCCGGTGGAGACACTGGATGATATGGCTAACAGTGCCATAAGTGAGTTGGGTAATATGATTATGGGCAATGCGGCAACTATTTTTGCCAACCAGAAGATTTTGATTGATATTACCCCGCCTACACTTTGTCGCGGGAGTCTTAAAATTTCAACGCCTAATACACAGAACATCTGTATTCCTCTTATTTCAGCTGAAGGAATACAGATTGATATGGATGTGGCAGTTAGAAGAGAGTAACAAAAGATGCTTAACATTGTACTACATGAGCCTGAGATGCCTGCCAATACGGGTAATATAGGAAGAACCTGTGTTGCTACAGGGGCAAGGCTTCACCTTATTGAGCCTCTGGGCTTTAAGATTAATGACAAAACTGTAAAGAGAGCCGGACTTGATTACTGGGATAAGCTGGATGTAACAGTTTATGATAATTTTGAAGATTTTCTTAAGAAAAATCCCGGCGCTAAAATATATATGGCAACGACCAAGGCTCAACATACATACACACAGGTTGAGTATGAGGACGACTGCTATATTATGTTTGGCAAGGAGAGCGCAGGAATACCCGAGGAGATTCTTGTTAATTATGAGGACACATCCATAAGAATTCCTATGATTGGCGATATAAGGTCTCTGAATCTGTCCAACTCAGTGGCGATTGTACTCTATGAAGCCTTAAGACAGCAGGATTTTTGTGGAATGAACTGTGTTGGACACCTCCATAGACTTCAGTGGAGTGGAAAGTAAACAAATAGCTATGGGCGTGAGCTCATGGCTATTTGTTTAGTTGACAATTATAATACATACATATATAATTAAATTATAAAGAATAACTAAATATATCATCAAGAAAAAGGTGGCGCTTATGAAAAATAGATGTAAATTATTATATTTAGTTCTTATTTTAAGCCTGTGTTTTGCCGGATGTTCTTCTGATAATGCTGACAAATACACAACGCCACAGTATTGTACATCAGATAATTCAGTAATAACTGAAGAAGGCTATTACTATCTTTGTGACAATGAACTTGTATTTTTTGATATTGAGAAGCAAACTGTAGATAAATTATGTTCTGTTTCAAAAGTGAAAGAGGACTATATCTGGCTTGATCAGGATAGAATTAGTATGGTTGTAGAAGATGAAACTGGTATGTCAATAGTATCCTTTGATAAAAAAGGAGAAAATAAAAAAGAGTCGGAATTGCCGGCTGAAATAAAACAGATGATTTCTATTTGTTATTTTGGTGGATACATTTACTATGGCGTGCCAAATGCACAAGGAGTTACTGTTAACAGAATTAGCACTGCTTCTGATAGCAAACCGGAACAAATTAAAGAATATAAAGGTAGCGAAAATGGTAATTTTAAGCTGGATTTAATTCCTCGAAGCAACAAAGTATATGTTGCTTACAGAGTTAAAGATAATAGTACATCAGTTACCTGGGGCGAAGTAATTAAGGATAAATCAATTATGCTTGATTATTATGATACTGCCGCTAACAATCTTGTCACAGTATTTGAAAATTCAAAACCTGACAGTGAAATGATTCCGCTTGATGAGAATAAATTCATTTTTGATGATAGCGATAATATGTATTTCTTAACTAAGAATGATGACTCGTGCATAGTTAATAAGTATAACATAAAAGATAAGAATACAGAAAAGATATACACAATTCAATGTGATAATACCGGGGTTGCAGATGCACAATATATTGATATTAGATCTTTTGACGGCAAATATATTTACATCCATCAAAGAGTTAATACCAATAGAGAAAAAGATGCTGTGAAGAATTACACCATTACCTGTGATTTATCTAATGATAAAACTGTTACAACTGAAGTGAATACTAATTATATTTATGTAATTGATACGGCCGGTAAATGTGCAGATGTAATTTCACTTAAGGCAAAGCCTTTAAAGGAAACAATATCTAAGCAGACGGCGATTATTGTCGTGGATAATTTTATTGGAGATTCAAGAATGCTTATCCTTGATTTGGCTTCTGATTATGATATTATTGATGTAAATGCCAAGACAGACAGACTTGTTTTCGATAAGAGTCAGATTGGAAAAAATGAGCATATATGGAAAAAGTAATAACAAAAGCGAGGCAGCATTAGCTACCTCGCTCTTGTCTAATTCTTTGTTTTGGGCAATGTGAAAATGAATTCTGTTCCGGCGCCTTCTGTGCTTATAACGTCGATGTTCTCGTTGTGAGCCTTTATAATATCACGGACAATTGCCAGACCAAGGCCGGAGCCTTTTTTGTCACGGCCTCGGGAAGTATCTGACTTGTAGAATCTGTCCCAGATTTTGCCGATGCTGTCCTTTGGAATGCCGCAACCTCTGTCTTTAACGGAAATAATGGCCTTATCACCTTTTTCACTGGTGGAAATATAGATTACAGAACCATTGGGACTGAATTTGACGGCGTTGTCAACCAGATTATAGATGACCTGCTGAATTCGCTCCATATCTGCATTGACAAACAGCTGTCTTGATGAAAATGTAAGCTCAAAAGTAATTTTTTTGCTCTTACAGGTGCCCTCAAAGGTTTCAATTGTGTGCTTAATAATATTGTTAATATCAAAATTACTTAATTCAAGATTAACACTCTTAGGGTCCATATCGTTAAGGGTAAGGAGATTGTTGGTGAGCTTGGTAAGGCGCTCCGTTTCAAAAAGCATAATGTCAATGTATTTTTTGGACATTTCAGGAGGAATTGTTCCGTCCTCAAGAGCTTCCAGAAATCCTTTGATTGAGGTTAAAGGAGAACGGAAGTCGTGGGATACATTGGAAACAAATTTTTTCTGAAAAGAGTCCATTTCGTCAAGCTTGCCTGCCATATAGTTAAGTGACTCACCGAGACGGCCTATCTCGTCATTTGGAAGCTTTTTCTTAATTACGTAGCTTAGGTTTCCCTTGGAATATTCGTTGGTGGCCTTAACTATTTCCTTAAGAGGGCGGTGAGTTGACCAGATGACAATGACAAGAAGAAGTACCATAAGTACGGCCATAATTGTGTATGTTATGTAGTTAGTGGCAAAAACATCGTAGCTGTTCTCAAGAATGGTTGAAACAGGCATATGTATCACCACATAGGCATAGATGCGGAAATTGGAGCTTATGGGAGAAAAAACTGAAAGAGTCTCTTCGTTCATGGTTCCATAGAATTTGCCAACTGCCCAGTAGCTGTCACCAAAATAGTCAGAGTTAAAATCATTGATGACAGGTAGTGCCAATGAATTAAGTGAACGTAAGTCGGAATCCATAATTATACGTCCGGAAGGATTAATAATCTGGATTCTGTTTTTGCCTGTTGAGGCCATGGCTGATATAAGCTCCCTTTTAGGCTCAAGAAAATCAGCGGTGGCAGAAAAAGATTCGGATAACAGCTCGGAAAGGCGGTAGGCCCGTGTGTACATTTCTTCACTTTTTTGTGAAATGAGCCGCTTCTCATCCTGCCTGTAAACTACCGTGGAAACCAGATAGAATCCGATTGCACACAAAATTATACAGGCAATGGTAAATTTGTAGGGAAGGCTGGTTTTTATGTTCATTTATTTCACCTCAAATTTATATCCGATGCCCCACACAGTAGAAATGCTCCAGGCGTCGTTGTCCTTGATTTTCTCACGGAGACGCTTGATGTGAACGTCAACAGTTCTGGTGTCACCTATATATTCAT
>JBJENU010000081.1:0-3176 GCA_051880355.1 Lachnospiraceae bacterium
TCCTCCATGGAAAAATTCTTAGCCTTAGCCCTCAGGCCGAAAGCCTCGCCACCTATATAAACTGCATCTGCCCCGAACAGCACAGCCGTTTTCAAAACCTCAAGGCTTGATGCCGGTATAAGCAATTCTATATTCCTACCGTTATACTGTCTCATATCAGTCTCCATCTCCTTTACTTTCTTACAGTCAGGGTAACTCCATCACCAATCGGCACCACAGACGTTATAAATTCATCATTGTGGGTCAGTTCATACATATATTCCCTCATTCTTGCATGTATAGTTCTGTTGCGTCTTGTGACACCGAACCGTGATTCCACAATATCACCCTCCTGCAGCACATTGTCAGATATCAGCAGAGCCCCGGGATTCATAAGTCTTTGTATCTGGCTCCAGAAATTAATATACTGCCCCTTTGCCGCATCCATAAAAATAAAATCAAAAGGCTCCTTAAGCTCCTCAAGAATTTTCATGGCATCGCCCTCAAGAAGTGTTATTTTATCCTCTTTTCCGGCTCCTTTAAAATTCTGCCTTGCCACAGGAATCCTTTTTTCATATTTCTCAATAGTTGTAATATGGCAATTTTCCGGCATATTTTCGCTCATAAGAATAGATGAGAAACCCACTGCAGTTCCCACCTCAAGTATGGACTTGGGTTGCTTTAAAGCAATCAGAACCTTCAGAAAATTTCCCATCTCCTTGCGTATAATAGGCACCTCATCTGCCAGTGCCTCCATCTCAATCTGATTAAGAACGAAGCTGTTGCCCCTGTCAAGAGAATTAATATAGGCAACTATCCTCTCATTAACTATCATATCTACTCTTCACTTTCATCCTTACCCGTAGCCAGTGCCTCAAAAAGCTCTGTTGGTTTCATCTCTGTACTTAATGTATACCTGCCCTTTTTGAATTTTCCTCTGTAATCAGATAATTTTATCTGAATTTTCGTAATGAATTCATCCTTTACAAGGTGGTTAACTGCCAGAGTATGCGCTATATCGTCATCGCTGGTTTTACCCTCATCTATGACTACAACAACCTCTCTGCCCATTCTCTTATTATCAATGGACTGTTCATTAAAAATTGCATTACCAATCTCAAACGCCTTTGCACCGATTATATAAATAACCGCAACTGCAAGACCTGTAAATATGGCGTACAGAGAAATTCTCACTGCAAGACGCACACCTTTATTTTTAATAACGTGTCCTTCCTGATCCATGTTTTCCTCCTTAAAGCAAAAGCTTACAACCTTATCTTAATTATTCAAAAAGTCCAGATCAAAGCTGATATCCCTTACAACTGTCCTGTATATCTCCTGTATCATTCTTCCCAGGGACATTTCAGCAGTAAGAAAGTCTTTAACTCCTGCAAGTTCCCTTAATTCATGATATTGCTTTCGCAGTTCCTCCGCGGCCTCAAAAACATCACCGGCATCTGCATTATTCTGTATGTCAAAATTGCGCCGGCGCATATCATTTACGCGCCGGTACAAATCGGCATCTTTTTTCAATTCTTCACTGCACTTTAAGTAGTTTCTGTATTCATCGCTCTCAAGCACCGCCTTTGCAAGCTGAGCCGTCAGACTCTCGACCACCGTCATTACTCTACCTCCATAATAATAGGCAAAATAACAGGATCACGCTTGATTTCTTTCCACAGGAATTCGCTTAAGCTGTCCTTAATATCATTCTTAATGCGTGACCAGTCAGAAACTCTGTGGTCAAGACAATTGTACACTGCATCCCTTGCCACCTCCGTAGCCCGTTCAAGAAGACTCTCCGCCTCTCTTACATACACAAAGCCCCTTGTTATAATGTCAGGTCCTGAAAGCAGCTGGTTAGTATACTTCTCCAACGCAAGAACCACTATTATAATGCCATTTTCAGCAAGATTCTGTCTGTCTCTCAACACAATGTTACCTACATCGCCAACACCAAGGCCGTCAACCATAATTGCTCCTGTCGTAACCTTATCAACAACCTGTGCTGTCTCCGGCGTAAATTCAATGACATCGCCTGAATGAAGAATAAAAATATTATCCTTATCTATTCCAAGACTTTCTGCAATCTCTGCCTGTCCCATAAGATGACGGAACTCACCATGGACAGGTATTGAATATTTTGGCCTTACAAGAGAATAAATCAACTTAATCTCCTCTTCGCAAGCATGGCCTGACACATGAGTATCCTGGAAAATAACCTTTGCGCCCTTCATTCCCAGCTCATTAATTACCTTGGCAACCGACTTTTCATTGCCCGGAATTGGTGTTGAGCTGAAAATAACAGTATCTCCCGGTTTGATAGAAACCTTTCTGTGAAGGGAAGCAGCCATTCTTGACAGGGCAGCCATTGACTCGCCCTGGCTTCCTGTTGTGATAAGAACAACCTGGTCATCGGTATAATTGCTCATCATTTCTGTTTCCAGAAGTATATTATCAGGTGCATTAATGTATCCAAGTTCCTGGGCAACATTTATAATATTGACCATACTTCGGCCTTCAATAAATACCTTACGTCCATATTTCTGGGCACAGTTAATTATCTGCTGCACCCTGTCAACATTAGATGCAAATGTTGCAATAATAATTCTGCTGTTTCTGTTGTCATTAAAAATCGTGTCAAAGGTTTTACCCACTGTGCTTTCTGACATGGTAAAGCCCGGTCTTAAGGCATTGGTGCTGTCACACATAAGTGCAAGCACACCTTTTTTGCCTAACTCGCCAAACCTCTGCAAATCAATTGGTTCACCATATACAGGGGTATAATCCACCTTAAAATCCCCCGTATGCATAATAATACCTGCAGGCGTAAAGATAGCCAGAGCCGCCGCATCTGCAATGCTGTGATTTGTCCTTATAAATTCAACCCTTATTGAACCAAGAATAATTGACTGGCCGTATTTTACAACCTTCCTTCTTGTCTCAGCAAGCATATTTTTCTCTTTTAACTTGTACTCAATAATACCCATTGTAAGCTTTGTAGCATACACAGGAACATTAATATCCTTAAGAATATACGGAAGGGCACCAATATGGTCCTCATGCCCATGGGTAATCACAAAACCCCTTACCTTGCTAATATTATCCTTAAGGTAAGAAACATCAGGAATGACAAGATCAATTCCTAACATCTCATCATCAGGGAATGCAAGACCGCAATCCACAACAACAATACT
>JBJENU010000082.1:0-3154 GCA_051880355.1 Lachnospiraceae bacterium
AGGATATCACCTGTACGCACTTCTGCGCCGATACGGATAATACCTCTTTCATCAAGATCCTTTAATGCCTCCGGGCTCACACCTGGAACATCTCTGGTAATCTCTTCCGGTCCCAGCTTGGTATCTCTTGCTTCTGCCTCATATTCTTCTATATGAACTGATGTATATACATCATCCTGAACCAGTCTTTCACTAAGTAAAACGGCATCCTCGTAGTTATAGCCTTCCCATGTCATGAATCCGATCAGAGGATTCTTACCAAGAGCAATTTCACCGTTGGATGTAGAAGGACCATCCGCAATAACATCACCGGCCTGAACCTTGTCACCCTTAAATACTATCGGTCTCTGGTTATAACAGTTACTCTGGTTACTGCGCTTAAACTTAGTCAGTTTGTATGATTCCTTTTGTCCGTCAGTAGTCTTAATTACAATTTCACTGGATGTGGATCTTTCAACCACACCATCATGCTTTGCAATGACGCATACACCTGAGTCTACTGCCGCCTTATATTCCATACCCGTACCAACAACAGGTGCTTCCGTTGTAAGAAGAGGTACTGCCTGACGCTGCATGTTAGAACCCATGAGGGCACGGTTAGCATCGTCATTTTCAAGGAAAGGAATCATGGATGTGGCAATGGAGAATACCATCTTAGGTGATACATCCATAAGGTCAATCTTGGAACGGTCAAATTCAGAGGTTTCTTCTCTGTAACGGCCGGATACTGTATTCTTTACAAAATGTCCGTCTGCATCAAGTTCCGCATTGGCCTGTGCCACATAATAATTATCTTCTTCATCCGCTGTAAGATATCTTACCTCATCCGTTACTCTCGGATTCTTAGGGTCAGACTTATCAACTAGACGGTAAGGTGCCTCAACAAATCCATACTCATTAATTCTTGCATATGTTGCAAGAGAGTTAATAAGACCGATATTCGGACCTTCCGGTGTCTCAATAGGACACATTCTGCCATAATGAGTATAGTGAACGTCTCGAACTTCAAATCCGGCACGGTCTCTTGAAAGACCACCAGGGCCAAGAGCTGACAGACGTCTCTTGTGGGTCAGTTCACCCAGTGGATTATTCTGATCCATGAACTGTGACAGCTGTGAACTTCCAAAGAATTCTCTTACGGCAGCTGTTACAGGCTTAATGTTAATTAATGACTGAGGTGACACCTCGGACAATGCCTGGGTAGTCATCTTTTCACGTACAACACGCTCCAGTCTTGACAGACCGATTCTGTACTGATTCTGTAATAATTCACCTACAGCCCTGATACGTCTGTTGCCCAGATGATCGATATCATCCTTATTACCGATTCCGTACTCAAGATGTAAATTATAGTTAATGGAAGCTAAAATATCTTCCACAGTAATATGCTTTGGAACAAGATCCGATGAATTCTTCTTAATTGCCGCCTTAATATCGTCTGCATTCTCCTCCAGGATATGCTTTAATACCGGATAGTACACTTTCTCAGAAACACCAAGTTTCTTAGCTTCTTCCTTGCTGATGTCAACCCACTCTGCCAGATCAACCATCATATTGGAAAGAATCTTAACCTTACGGTCTTCCACCTGAAGGAATACAAATGGAACCGCTGCATTCTGAATTGTATCGGCAAGTTCTCTTGAAACGGTTGTTCCCGCTTCGGCAATTACTTCACCCGTAGTCGGATTAACAACATCCTCTGCAAGATTATGTCCTGCAATTCTGTTTCTGAATGCAAGCTTCTTATTAAATTTATAACGTCCAACCTTAGCAAGATCATATCTTCTAGGGTCAAAGAACATTGCATTAATAAGGCTCTCTGCATTATCCACGGATAATGGCTCGCCCGGTCTGATTTTCTTATATAATTCAAGAAGACCTTCCTGATAATCCGTTGCAACGTCCTTTGCAAGAGTCGCAACAATCTTTGGTTCCTCACCGAACAGGTCAATAATTTCCTGATTCGTGCCATATCCAAGTGCTCTGACAAGAACCGTGACCGGAACCTTTCTTGTTCTGTCCACACGGACAAAGAATACATCATTGGAATCTGTTTCATACTCTAACCAAGCACCACGGTTTGGTATTACAGTACAGGAATACAATTCCTTACCAATCTTGTCGTGCTGGATATCGTAATATATGCCAGGAGAACGAACTAACTGGCTAACGATAACTCTTTCGCCACCATTGATAACAAATGTACCGGTTTCTGTCATGAGTGGAAGATCACCCATAAAAATTTCGTGTTCACTGATTTCATCCTTCTCTTTATTGTAAAGTCTTACCTTTACTTTCAGAGGAGCCGCATAAGTAGCATCTCTTTCCTTACACTCCTCAATAGAGTACTTGACATCATCTTCGCATAACACAAAATCCACGAATTCAAGGCTTAAATGGCCACTGTAATCCGTAATTGGAGAGATATCATCAAAGACTTCCTTAAGTCCTTCGTCCAAGAACCACTGGTATGAGTTCTTCTGAACCTCTATCAGATTAGGCATTTCCAGAACTTCTTTTTGTTTTGAATAGCTCATTCTGACATTCTTACCAAATTTCTGTGGACGTATCCTGTTTTTCTCCATCGTCGATTCACCCCTTGTGTTTATTTTAAATTCTATGAATTTACATATCCGTACATGTGATTGTAAAAATAAGCATAATAAGGCCTAGGCAACCACAATAAGGTACTGTACATCATATCACAAACCCCCGTAGCTTGTCAACCATATATTTCTAATTTTTTATAGAAAATTTTAGTATAATTATTCAAATATGTTTCCGGTACTATTTCCACATAGAAAGAAAACCCCCATAAGATGTTTGACCATCTTTGGGGGTTTTCACTCATAAAATGCTTTAATTACTTAATTGTAGCCTTAGCGCCAGCTTCTTCAAGCTTCTTCTTGATATCTTCAGCTTCTTCTTTGCTGATACCTTCCTTAATTACCTTTGGAGCTGCTGTTACAAGATCCTTAGCTTCCTTTAAGCCTAAGCCTGTGATTTCACGAACAACCTTGATTACAGGAACGCCTGAACCTTCTGTAAGTTCTACGTCAAACTCTGTCTTTTCTTCAGCTGGAGCACCTGCTGCTGCACCTGCTGCTGCTACTACAACGCCTGCTGCTGCAGATACGCCGAATTCTTCTTCACA
>JBJENU010000083.1:0-3152 GCA_051880355.1 Lachnospiraceae bacterium
TCTTATATCTTTTCCTGAAATTTTAATGCTGCCTGAATCTACATCGTAGAACCTGAGTAAAAGCTGAATCAGTGTGGATTTACCTGAGCCGGTGGAACCGATAATTCCCAATGTTTTTCCTTTTTCTATTCCAAATGTTATATCAGATACATTAGGCTTATTGTGATTATATGAAAAACTTACATTCTCAAAGCTGATAAAATCGCCGCCAGATTCTCCTGCCATTTCCTTAACCACCTGTAAATCATCATCACAGTTAAGAATTTCCTCTATTCTGTTGGCAGATGCTCCTGCTTTTGAAAGCAACACAAAGATTTTGGTAATAGACAGCATGGCATTGAGGATAATTGTAAAATATGTAAGAAAAGCGATAATAATTCCCGGCATGGTAAGGCCAAGATTAACGCGGTAAGCTCCTGCTATGATTATCATAACCCACCCCATATTGAGTAAAAAATTCATAACAGGGTTGGTAATTGCCATAATTACTCCTGCTTTTTCTTCTTTGAATGATACCTCCTCATTGTTGTCATTAAACCGTTCCATCTCATAATCAATCTTGGAAAGTGCTTTAATTACCCGTATTCCGTAGATGCTTTCCCTGACTTTTCCCACCATTTTATCTACCGCCTTCTCATGGTCGGTATACAAAGGTATTCCCTTCCTGGTAACAACCCACACCGTTCCAAGAAGAAAAGGCAGTGTTGCAACAAGAATAAGTGCCAGCGCCCTGTCAAGCGTCATAGTAAGACAGATGCCGCCGATGAGAAGAATTGGTGCTCTTACACCCATTCGCTGGACTCTTCCTATGGCGTTATGAATATTATATGTGTCACTGGTCATTCTTGAAATCAGCGAGCTTTCAGATATGTCATCAACCTGGGCACAGGACAGCCCTGATATCTTTCCAAACAAATCTTTTCTCAGCTCATAGGTTGTATCTCTGGCAACTGCACTTGCCATTCGGTTTGCTACAATGTTACATACCAGTGCCAGAAAAGCGCACAGAATCATAAGCAGCCCCCACAGAAGGATTTTATTAATATCTTTCTGTAAAACCACCTCATCAATTATATATGCCAGAATATACGGCAAAAGTAAATCCATTACCGTGCCGGTAAATTTTATAACAAACCCCACTGTCATTCGGGGAAAGTGGGGTTTTAAATACTTTATTACTGTTTTCATATAATTTACGCCTCTGCGTAGGTTCTCTCCATAAACTCACGGGTTGCGACAGCATTGGATGGCACTGTGTTCTCCAATGTAATATGAACATACGGCTTATGCTCCTTAACCTTCTTAAGAAGCAACGGATAATTAAGTCCGCCTCCTGTTACCGGATTGCCTGAACCTGTACCTGCGGCAACAGACTTCAGTTCACTTCCCTCGACAATGTAGTCCTTGCAATGTACCACTGCAATATCCTTTGACAATAACTCAAACGCCTTGTTGATTATCTCGTCCTGTTCCTTGAGATTATCAACACAGAGCAGATTAACCGGGTCAAAGATTATCTGCAGGTTAGGTGATGCAATTTTATCAAGAACGTATCTTGCCCTCTCCACAGTATATACTATATGCTTCCATACCGGTTCAATTGCAAAAATAACACCCATTTTTTCCGCATATTCAACAACAGGCTTCACACGCTCAACAAACAAATCAAGGGCCTCCTGTGTATGGTTGGCAGGCTCATACTTGTATTCAGCATTAACTGCGCCTGTCTCCGTACCTACTACACCACAGCCAAGGATGCTGGCAAATCTTATATGTGCCTTATATTTTTCTAATATTTCAGCATATTTTGCCGGGTCCGGATGGCAAAGGTTTAAGTAACATCCAAGGACAGCCACATCAACCTTATTATCTGAACACAGTTCCTTAATATACATCGCAAGCCCCGGCGTCATAGTCTCTATCTCAGGCTTAAACTCCTTAATTGATTTACTAAGTGCAATGTGCATACAATGAAATCCCTGCTTATGGATGTTGGGAATTAACTCATTAAGTGGTGCATATTCCACGTCATGTGCACGAATACCAATTCTCATAATTAATTACCTCCGTTAATAATTCACTAAAAATCTATATTGATTATAACAGATTTTATATTATTTCATCAATAATAAATTCTATATTTTTCCGCCCGTTAAACTCATTTATTGAAGGATAATATGTAAGATTTACATAACTTCCCATCTCCGGCATTTCCGTAGATTCACATCGGAATTTTACCGCAGAAAAACGATTATGATTTTCGTCCTCCAGAAGCAGCTTCATAACATTTCTGCCGGTTCCAATCAAATCTGACCTCACAACCAGAAGATTTTTCTGTGCAAAAACAGGCTTGGAATTGGCCATGCCAAAGGGCTCAAGTACCTCCAGCTGTTCTACAAGCTTTGGTGTAACATAGCTCATTGGCATAACTACATCAATCCATCTGACAGGTATCATTTGTTCATCTGTCAGTGTGCAGTTATGATTCAGTCGTTTTGCAAGGATTTCGAGATTATCCTTTTCAAGGCTGAAACCTGCTGCCATTGGATGCCCGCCAAATTTTAAGAGGATTTCCTTACATGCCAGCAGTTCTTCAAACATATTATAACCTTCAATTGAGCGGGCAGAGCCTTTGAGGCACTGCTCTGAATCAGTTATTACAAGGGTAGGTTTGTAAACAGCTTCTCTTACTCTTCCGGCAATAATTCCCGCAATGCTTTCATGGCAGTGGGGAAGATATATTACCAGCACCTTATTGTCAGACTGGTCATTTTTTGCAATATCTATTGCTCTGGCTGCATAATCTTCCGTAAGAAGCTTTCGCTCGTCATTTAATGCTTTAAGTCTTTCTGCCAGTTCTGCCGCTTCTGCCTCATTTTCATTGAGCAAAAGTTCAATGGCCATCATTGCCGTATCAAGTCTTCCTGATGCATTTAAGCAAGGGCCAATCTGAAAGCCTATATTGTAGCAGCCTATTTTTTTTATATCCAGGCCGCAGGCAGATACAAGTGCCCCCAGTCCTGTAATTTCAGTGTCGCGGATTAATTTAAGACCTTCTTTTACAATTATTCTGTTTTCATCCAGAAGTGGCATAACATCGCCGATTGTGGCAATGGCTGCAAGCTCGTACACACGGTGTTTCCACAGTTTAA
>JBJENU010000084.1:0-3150 GCA_051880355.1 Lachnospiraceae bacterium
GTGATGGGAAGGCAGCCAAACAATGCTGACAAAGTGCTGACAAAACCGTCACATGCCACAGCTCCCGAAATTTCTTTTGCGGAAGCCTCCCTGCCAAGTCCCGACGATGCCAGTGCAGAAATGTCCCCAATAGTTTCTGTGGCAGAAACCATAAAAATAACAACAACGGCAATAATTGCGCCTATATCAAACTTTAATTCAAATGGCATAATCTGCGGAAGGGAAATTACTTTGGCCGACTGGAGTGCAGAAAAGTCCACCACTCCCATAATCACCGCCACAACATATCCAACTATAAGGCCAAACAAAGGAGATAACTGCTTTAAGTAAGACTTTGCCAATACATTAAAACCAAGGCAGCATACCAGCGTAATTACTCCCAACAGTAAATTCTGCCACGAGCCAAAATTCTCGTTTCCTGTGCCTCCTCCAAAAGATGCAGCGCCCACTGACAGAAGTGAAAATCCAATAGCAGTTACAACTGTTGCCGCAACAACAGGCGAGATTAGCTTTATCCAGTATTTTGCAAATA
Source organism: Lachnospiraceae bacterium (assembly GCA_051880355.1). GTDB lineage: Bacteria > Bacillota > Clostridia > Lachnospirales > Lachnospiraceae > JBJENU01. Next base: position 533 of record JBJENU010000084.1, read on the forward strand.
ATCCCAGAATTCCTTCAATAACACCGCCAATAAGAACCGCACCCATAATTGTTTCATATCCATATATTGGGCCAATGTAGCAGAATACAGACACAAAGGTAAAGCTGATTCCCATTACAACCGGAAGCCGCGAGCCGATTCTCCATACAGGATACAACTGTACAATTGAACCTACACCTGCAATTATCATAGCATTCTGAATTAATCTTCCAGTCTGGGCACTATCCATCCCGCACGCACCTGCAACAATAAAAATCGGTGCAATATTTGCCACAAACATTGCCAGAATATGCTGTAGTCCAAATGGCACAGCCTTCGCAACAGGCACTCTTCCATCCAGCCGGTATATATTACTAATATCCTTTTTTGTATTCTCCATAACCTTTCCTCTTACTGTTCTCTGAATGTTATAGTTCCGGTTTTCCAATCCATATCGTCCACAATTGCCAGAGATTCCAGCTGGTATCCCAGATTCCTAATCATTTTTCCTCCCGGCTGAAAGCCTTTCTCAATGGCGATTCCAATTCCTTCCACAGTACCGCCGGCAGCCTGCACAATCTGTATCAGCCCCTGAAGAGCACAGCCGTTAGCAAGGAAATCATCTATAATCAGCACATGGTCCTCCGGTCCCAAAAACTTCTGAGATACAATAATCTGATTTTTACACTTATGGGTAAACGACTCTACCTCTGCCACATACATCTCACCCTCCAGATTAATGCTCTTTGCCTTTTTTGCAAACACCACCGGAGCCTGAAAATGCTGTGCCACGATGCAGGCAATTCCAATACCCGATGCCTCAATGGTAAGAACCTTATTGATTTTTTTGCCCTCAAAACGCTTCTTAAATTCCTTTCCCATCTGGTTAAAAAGCTCAATATCCATCTGATGATTAAGGAAACTGTCAACTTTCAGCACGTTGCCTTCTTTTACGATTCCATCCTTAAGGATTCTTTCTTCCAATAAGTTCATAAATCATTTTCTCCTTTTGAGTACAAGTGTTAATAATAGTGTATTCTTTATCATATTAGATTTCAAGTGGTTTTGGTCAAAAAGTTAGAGGATGTTTAATTTTTCCAATGTTGAAGGCAAGAGGATATTCAATGTATGCTATACTCATAACAGTCGATACAGAAACAAAGGAGATTATATAATGGACAACTTACAATTACTCATCAAAAACTATCTTGAATACTGCAGCACCCAAAAATGTCTGGACGAAAAAACACTTAAGGCATATCGCATTGACCTCAGGCAATTCTCCGAACAAATTGCCGCTACCGAAGTAACAAAAATTAACTCTTCTGTCCTGGAAAATCATATTGCCACACTGCACCAGCAATACCAGCCAAAAACCGCAAAACGAAAAATTGCATCTTTAAAAGCCTTTTTCCATTTTTTAGAGTACAGGAATTTTATTGAGCAAAATCCGTTCAGCCGTATACAGGTGCACTTTCGCGAGCCTGCCAAGCTGCCAAAAACAATTCCCCTGCACATTGTTGAAACATTCCTGACAACCATTTACACCCATCACAAAAATGCCCGGACAATTTATCAGAAACGCAATGCCCTGCGCGATGCAGCTGTCATAGAGCTTTTGTTTGCAAGCGGCATGCGTATATCCGAGCTTTGTGCCCTGAAAGCCACCGATGTAAACCTGCACGACGGCACAATACTGATATATGGAAAGGGAGATAAGGAACGCCGCATTCAAATCGGAAACAGTGACGTCATCAGCATTCTGAAACAATATCAGGCCGATTTTCATACTGAAATCAACCAATGCCGCCACTTTTTCGCCAACCAGAACTGTACTGCCCTTTCCGACCAGGCAATTCGCAGAATGATTAACAAATACTGCTCCTTGGCCGCAATTAATATGCATATCACCCCTCACATGTTCCGGCACACATTTGCCACCTGCCTCCTCGAAGCCGATGTCGATATCCGCTATATCCAAGAAATGCTGGGGCACAGTTCCATCAACATCACAGAAATATATACTCATGTTGCGGTATCAAAGCAGAGGGATATTTTGATTTCTAAACATCCAAGGAAGGACTTCAGGATATAGGTGTGACGGATAATCAGGTATTATCCGTTATGTACCTTCAATAATTTATTGATATAAAATTTACCGGTAATGTAAATCATCAAACGAATCAGAATGTTATAAGGAGGATATAATGAATAAGATACTAGATGAATATAATGAACTTTGTAGAGATTTGAATAAATATGACCATGATGTAATACCTTTATGTGCTGCAGAGAATTATGTTTCTGATTTTTGTATGAAACCCTTAATCTCCAATTTTGAAGGAAAATATTCCTTTATAGAATCTTCTGGAAATAATTCTTTTATTGGTGGCGAATATGTTGAAAGGTTAAATACTTTGCTACAAAAACAGTGCAAAATAATGTTTGGAGCCAATTACACTAATACAGAAACTTTGACTGGCATTAATTGTTTTACAGTATGTGCAATGTCCCTATTATCGTCTGAAGATTGTGTACTTGTCACTACGCCAGAGCAAGGTGGACACGCATCTATTCCAATTATACTGGACACTATTGGCATAAAATATGATTCGATTCCATATGATTATTCAAATTAT
>JBJENU010000085.1:0-3141 GCA_051880355.1 Lachnospiraceae bacterium
GAAGTTCCAGCCTTGTTCTGCTTTTCTCACGCCATCCCCAGAATTCCTCTGCATTACATGCCCGCAGACCATCACGTCTTGCCTGCTTATCGTACACACGATGCATATGCCCAATGGATGTGTAAAATCGATTAATTCCGTATTCACTTTTCATGTAAAAACCTCCATCAGTACCGATTCCTGCACCTATGGATATCCACTAAACCGCTATGACAATTCCCCCGTCATTAGCATAAAGCGTACTTACACCAGCCGTTTCAACAATTGTTATTTTCTTCGGCTGCATAACTGCAAGAATTTTTTCCTTTACCTTCAATGCGCGCTCACTGCAATTGCAATGTGCAATAAAAAGCTCCTTTTCGTTAATATTTTTAGTTACTTCCTTAATATGTTCAATCATCTTATCCAACGCCCTGTCAACGCCTCTTGCCTGACCCAGCTTAATAATATTGCCTTCTCCGTCCTCTGACATAATAGGCTTGATATTAAGAGTTCCTGCAAGTATTGCCTGAAGCTTGGACAATCTTCCGTTCTTGCGAAGCGGCTCCAAAGTCTCAAGGACAAAATATGTTCTCATATCATCGATATATTTCTCTACTGTTTCCACAACCTCTTCAAAGCTTTTACCTGCCTCAGCAAGTTCATAAATCTTCATGGCAATCTTGGCTTCACCGCTGGATGCCGACTTTGAATTGAAAATATGAATCCTATTAGTTCCCCCATCTTCCTCGTAGAGGCGCTTTCCAAGATAGGCACTGTCATAGCTTCCGCTCAGATTCGACGAAAGCGTCACAACATATATATCCGTATTCTCTTCCCCATACTCACTCATAAATCTCTCAGGCGAAGGGCATGCGGACTTAGCTCCGTTAACACTCTCTGCTACCTTCTTAATAAAATCCGCCTGATCAAAAGTCTCATCATCTATAATAGTATAATTATCCACCATCAATGTCAATGGTACAAGTGAAAAATGTTTATTTTCTCTCATTTTTTTTGGCAAATCGCAACAACTGTCACCAACTATTTTATAATTCATTACTACATCCTCCAATTCATATCCCAGTATGACGTGGTTTTTAATACTACATCATACTAACATATATTTCTATGTTTGAAAAGGTATTTTTACTATTTTTTACAAAAATTGTGGATTTTAACCAATTAATTGTGATAATATGTTCTGGGGATATTATGTGCAAAAAATTAAGGAGACTAACTACATTATGATTTCAATTGAAATAACAGATATTAAGGGGTTTATGTCAAAACTCCTGCTAAAAGACACCTATGACAGGCTTCTTGTCTCAGAAATAACCCTTGCAACAGGAAATACTTATAACATCAGCGGCAAGGTTAACACATCTTTTTACACCAGGGAAGAACTAGACACCCTGCCAAGTCCCGATTATTCTTCCTGGGAAACCTTCAGACCAACCTGTTTTTCATTAATAAAAGGCAACAAAACGCCTTCCTTTTTCAAAATCATTTTTCTTCTCCCATCTGATATGGTAGAGGAGCTGATTGGAAAGAATCAGCTGGATTACAGACTTTCCGACATAAATGCTCTTTTTATTAACGTGAAATATCAGGACGGCAGACTGACCTGCGTAACCGGTACTTCACTTAGTCTTTTTACGCTGGATAAGAGCCTTGAACAAGCATTTGATAATTTTGTTAGCACTCTTTTTTAATGAGTGCTAATTTTTTCTTGACTTTTTATCCCAGAGGGTATAATATTAAGACAAATTTTTTATTAAAGGAGTATTTTACTATGGCAAATGAACATGGCAGTCTTTCAATTAACAGCCAGAATATATTTCCTATAATTAAGAAATGGTTATATTCTGACCACGACATTTTTTATCGCGAACTTATTTCTAATGGTTGCGATGCTATTACTAAACTGAAAAAACTCTCTCTCATCGGTGAATATAATGAGCCGGATGATGCAGACTACAAGCTTATTATCAAGGTTAACGACGAAGCAAAGACTATTAAGATTATCGACAATGGTATCGGTATGACAGCCGATGAGGTCAATGAGTACATTAACCAGATTGCTTTCTCAGGTGCCGAAGCATTTCTTGAGAAGTATAAGGACAAGACCAGTGATGACCAGATTATAGGTCATTTCGGACTTGGTTTTTATTCAGCATTTATGGTTGCTGACAAGGTTACCATTGATACACTCTCTTACACAGAGGGTGCCAGAGCTGTCCACTGGGAATGTGACGGTGGCACTGAATATGATATGTCAGACAGTGACAAAACAACAGTTGGTACTTCAATTACTCTCTATCTCAATGAAGAGTCATATGAATTTGCCAACATGTACCGTGCCCGGGAAGTAATTGAGAAATATTGCTCTTTTATGCCCGTTCCTATTTTCCTTGAAAAAGAAAACGGCGAAGAAGAAACACAGGTTATCGATGCTGCTGATGTGACAGATAAGGACACTGTTATCGAGCGTTTTACCCAGGAAGCCAAGATGGAAGAGGTTGAAGATGAAAACGGCGAAAAGAAAATGGTTGAAACCGTTCCGGCCAAGGAGAAAGCCAAGATTTTAAAACGCCCTGTAGCCATTAATGACACTAATCCGTTGTGGACCAAGCATCCGAATGAATGCAGTGATGAAGACTATAAGAGTTTCTACACCAAGGTATTTAAGGATTACAAGGAGCCTTTATTCTGGATTCACCTTAATATGGATTATCCGTTTAACCTGAAAGGTATCCTTTATTTCCCTAAACTTAATACACAGTATGACACAATTGAAGGAACAATTAAGCTCTACAACAACCAGGTATTTATTGCGGACAACATCAAGGAAGTAATTCCTGAATTTTTACTCCTTCTTAAAGGTGTAATCGACTGTCCTGACCTTCCTCTTAATGTATCAAGAAGTGCCCTGCAGAATGATGGTTTTGTCAAAAAGATTTCAGACTATATTACCAAAAAGGTTGCAGACAAGTTAAGCGGTATGTTCAAGACTGAACGTGAAAGCTACGATAAATACTGGGATGACATAAGTCCATTCATTAAATTCGGCTGCATTAAGGACGAAAAATTCTACGAAAAGATGAAGGACTATATGATTTTCAAGAACCTTGAGGGAAAATATCTCACTCTCGAGGAGTG
>JBJENU010000086.1:0-3123 GCA_051880355.1 Lachnospiraceae bacterium
GTATATTCTGGTGGATGAATTCCAGGATATTAACGGCATTCAGTATGAAATCATAAAAATGCTGGCAGGCGACAATAAAAATCTTTTTGTTGTCGGTGATGATGACCAGAGTATTTATGGCTTTCGAGGGGCAAGACCTGATATTATGCTTAATTTTCAAAAAGATTATCCTGATGCAGAAAAGATATTGCTGAATTACAATTACCGTTCAACAAAGCAGATTGTTGAAGGCGCGGCAATGGTAATAAACAGCAATGAAAAACGTTTTAAGAAGGTAATAAAGGACTCCGGAAGAGAAGGCCAGCCCATTATATTCAATGAATTTAATACAATGGATGATGAAAATGATTTTGTGCTGAATAAAATAAGGCAGCTGCATGATAAGCAGAATGTTGCCTATGACCAGATTGCGGTTATTGCAAGAACTAATGTGGGACTGAGGCCTGTAATGGGAAAACTTATTGAATATAACATACCGTTTACAACAAGAGAAAGTATTCCCAATCTGTTTGAACACTGGATTGCAAAGGACATTTTTGCTTATATAAGACTTGCGCAGGGAAGTACCCGACGAAGTGATTTTTTAAGGGTAATGAATAAGCCTAAGCGATATATCAGCAGGGATATGCTCTACGGTGAGGAAATAAATTTTTCGGTGCTGCTTTCCATGACAGGCGACAGAGTATGGCTTTACGATAAAATTAATGATTTCAGGCAAAGTCTTGAGTACATCAAAAGGCTCAATCCCTTTGCGGCAGTTAATTATATCTGCAAGGGCGTGGGCTATAATGATTATCTCAAGGAGTATGCCGGAGAGCGGAGAATAAGCGAAGAAGAACTTATGGGAATAGTTGGAGAAATTCTTGAGAGTACAAGGAATTTCAATAATTATGGGGAATGGTTCCAATATATAGAGGAATACAATGAGAAGCTGAAAGAACAGGCAAAGCACCTGAAAGAGAAAAAAGATGCTGTGAGCCTGTGCACTATGCACGCATCCAAGGGCCTTGAGTATAAGGCGGTCATTATCGTTGATGCCAACGAGGGAGTTACGCCGTATCATAAGGCAGTGCTGGAGCCTGAAATAGAAGAGGAACGGCGAATGTTCTATGTAGCTATGACCAGGGCAAGAGATCAGCTTTATATATGTGCATCAAGGCAAAGGTTTAATAAGACGCAGGAGGTTTCAAGATTTGTCAAGAATTTGGCTAAAAATCCCTAAAAGCTCTTGATATTTTTTGAAAATTGTATTAAAATAAATACATCATAGAACGTATTGTGATAATTAGGGAGGTTACTATGGCAGACGAATATAAGGTTTTGATTTGTGACGATTCAATTCTTGCAAGAAAGAGGCTGAAGAATCTTTTGGCGTCAAGTGGAGTGGAGGCAGTTTTTGAGGCTGCTAACGGACAGGAGGCCATTGATAAGTATAAGGAGCATATGCCTAATGCAGTATTTATGGATATTGTAATGCCGGTCAAAGATGGTATTCAGGCCGTTACCGAGATTATGGAATTTGATAAAAATGCTAATATTATTATGGTATCAAGCGTTGGTACACAGGAATACTTAAAGCATGCAATCAAGGCAGGTGCCAGTGATTTCTTACAGAAGCCTATAGAAGAAGATAAGTTTGCAGAATTTATGTTAAGACTTACAGGGAGGTAAATAATTATGTTTACACAGTTTTTTGGGAATTATCTGCTCAATGAAGGTTATCTTACTTCAGAGCAGCTGACTGAAGCTTTGAGGGATATGAAGGAGAGCCGTCCCAAGTTTGGTGTCCTTGCAATGAATGAGGGATATCTTACAGGAGAGCAGATCGAGTACCTTCACCAGAAACAGATGTTTGAGAACAAGAGAATTGGTGATTTGGCTGTCTCTATGGGATACATAACACAGCAGCAGGTAGATGAGCTGCTTGCAAAACAGCCGGCAGGTTATCTGATGCTGGGACAGACTCTTGTGGACAAGGGCTATATGAGCAATGTCCAGTTTTCAGAAGCTATCAATGAGTATAAGAAGATGTACAGCCTGTCTGAAAAGGATTTACAGGAGAATCATGTTGAGAAGTTTGAAAAGCTTATGAGAGAGCTGTATCTCAATGATGATATTGAAGCTAAGGAAGAGTATGTTGAGTACATCGGATTGCTTTTCAATAACATAATCAGATTCATAGGCGATGATTTTATTCCCCTTGAGGTTCCCCAGATGGCAGACAGCAGCAGGTGCAACTGCGCGTACCAGAACATTGATGGTGAGATAAGCTTCAGAAGCGTTATAGAGGGCGAAGGAAGTACGTTGTTACAGTTTGCGGCACGTTATGCAGGAGATGAATTTGAGGAGGCTGATGAATATGTAATGGCTTCAGCTGAAGATTTCCTGAATCTTATTAATGGTCTGTTTGCTGTTAATATGTCCAACGAGAAGAATATGGAACTTAAGCTTGCACCGCCGGAATTTTCTACGGATTGTAATTCAGTAAGAGGAGAAGTAATATGCTGTCTTCCTATTGGATTCACGTTTGGTACCGTTAATTTCATTATGACTAAGGTTGATTAACGTATTGATTGCCACCACTGACAGGTTTGCCGGTGGTGGCGTTTTTAATGATATAATTATTAACTATAAAGGTCATTAAAATTGGAGAATGAATATGTATTTTATTGGGATTGACTTGGGAACATCAGCGGTTAAGCTGATTCTTACTGATGAACATGGTAATATTGAAGCGTCTGTTTCAAAGGAGTATCCTTTGTATTTTCCTAATCCCGGATGGGCTGAACAGAACCCTTACGACTGGTTTGATAAGACGATGGAGGGACTTAAGGAACTTCTTGATGACTGTGACAAGAGCAGGGTGGCAGGTATAAGCTTTGGCGGACAGATGCATGGACTTGTAATATTGGATAAGAATGACAGGGTGATTCGCAATGCAATTCTGTGGAATGACGGAAGAACCGCTAAGCAATGTGACTACCTTAATGAGGTAATTGGAAAAAACAGGCTCTCACAATGTACTGCCAATATTGCTTTTGCAGGTTTTACGGCCCCCAAGCTTATGTGGCTAAAAGAAAATGAACCAAAGAATTTTGCAGCCATAGATAAGGTTATGCTGCC
>JBJENU010000087.1:0-14495 GCA_051880355.1 Lachnospiraceae bacterium
ACTGGCGAAGGCCAAAAGAGGCAAGAATGGGGCATTGCTACTGTTCGAATCAACAAGAGAACACATGCTTGTCCTAAGTGCTTGCCATTTGTAGGTAAGGTGTTAATTGATGATGTCTGGTCAGGTGGTAAGGCTGATGGCGTGCATATGACGATGAGCTACGCTATGTCCAAAGGACTGTATCATCCTAACTGCAGAGATATTCATACTACATATTTTGACGGTATATCAAGAGAACCTGTTCCATACACACAGGAGGAGGTTGATGCTGTAGCTGAAGATTACCGCAGGGAACAGGAAACAAACTACGCTAAGCATCAGGCTGAGAAGTATGACAGACTTAGTAAACACTCACTTGATAAGGATAACCAGAAAAAGTATGGTGTGCTTGCCGAAAAGTGGGAAGAAAAGGTATCACAGGAAATAACTGAAGTTCGGGAATTACCTAAATTTACTTCAGAAAAAACAATTGATGAAGCAGAGGAATTTGCAAAACAATTCGTTGATGTATCACAATTGAGTTGTCAAGAACATCATACAGAACTTGGAACATTCAAGAAGAGAATATACGCAGATGAGAATATGCGGGTTGAATATCAGACAAATCTAAAAGATAAGTTCTCTCATGGAAGAAAAGATGCTCAAAAGCTATTCAATAAGTATGTTCCGTCAGATTCTGTTGTAAGATGGGATTATGAAGATATTGCTAAATACGAAGATGGAAAAATTTATATGCATTACGGCGCTGATTCAAGGAATGAAAGAGGTATAGGAGCAACGTGGTTTCATGAACATGGACACTTAATCGATGATAAACTGGGAAATATTTCTAATGACAAAAACTTTGCAAAGATATTAGAAAAAGATGCAAATACATATAGAGTTCAATATGGTAAAAAATATAAGTTGAACACATATGATAAAGTAGATAGAGCCATAAGTAATGAATTGTCAGAAATGAGAAAACATTCTGCGGTATCAGATTTATTTGAAGGAATTACAAAAGGAAATATCAGGGGAGTTGCAGGTCACGCAAAGATAAAAAATGGAGAGCTGGACTTGACATATTGGGAAAAAGAAGGTATGCTTACATCAGAGGCATTTGCACATATGTTTGAAGCACAGTTTGATGAAACTAGATATAATGAGATGAAAAAATATTTTCCAAATGCCTTAAAGTATTTTGAAGAAATGATAGGAGGGGTTGTGTGATGACAAGAAAAGAAGATTTTTTGGAAAAAGAGTGGATTGATGCGTTTGATCGCTTTTATGATGCATTTAATTACGCACCAAACCTCCCATCTGAAGTTGATTTTGATGTAAATGAATATGTAAGTGTGCTAGATAAGTGTATAGAAGATAAATTTGACTATACAATAGAAAAGTATGGGACAGTTGTACCTGTATATGATAAGTGGGACGGTGTATTTATTGATTAGTGTAAAGATGAAAAGTTGCTAATGCTTGTTAGGAGGTGCGTTGAATGATGCCAATTTTTTCAGAATATGATAAAAGAATGATTGAAAAGACAAAAGATTGGATGTATCTGGATAAAGATGGTAGATTTCATTTAAGAGAAGATGCACCCGATGATGTAAAGAAGCATTGCAAAAGAATGGAAAAACTATATGAAAATTAGTTAAGCATCCTGAATAAGGGTGCTTTTTTCATACCCTTTTAGCCTAAGTTGCACCGGTGCAACAATAATATGTTATTTAAGGATTACCGAAAGGTAGTCCTTTTATATTGTCCAAAAGGACTGTGGAGACACCACATTAAAAACTGAATGAGAGACACTCTAACTGATACGGTGAGACACACCTAAAACTGAAAGGAGATAAGGATGGCAGACAACAACGTTCAGAATCCACAAGAGGTACCTGCACCACAGCAGGCACCACAGCAGGTTAGTACACCTGCGCAGTCGGCTACAATTGACTATGACAAACTGGCCAGCATCATCAATGGCAAGCAGGCTGTAGCAGAGGATACAGTCCTCAAGAACTATTTTAAGAATCAGGGGTTAAGCCAGACAGATGCCGAAGCTGCAATCGCAGCCTTCAAGGAAGAGAAGGCTAAGAAGACACCTGATGTAACAGCCATTCAGCAACAGTTGGATGCAGCCAACAAGGCATTATTGACTGCACATATCGAGCAGCAGGCAACAACGGAAGCATTAGGGTTAGGAATTAATCATTCTATGATTCCATATGTAATCAAGCTTGCAGATATGTCGGCAGCAGTTGGCAGTGATGGTAAGATTAACGCAGATGAAATTAAGAAGGCAATCAGTAAAGTACTGGAGGACGTCCCGGCTTTTAAGGGACGGATTTCAACACCAAACGAACAGGATAAATATGGTGGTTTCAGTATAGGAACTGGTGGTGGTGCAGCATCGGGTACATCACAGGAGGATATGCTTCGCAACATTTTTGGCGTTAAAACAAAAAAATAAGAAAGAAGAGGTAATAAAATATGGCAGTAACAGAATATGCAACATTATTCAGTAATGTGTTAAGAGAACTGTACGAGCAGGCGCTTACAAGCTATGACCTTTACAACTCTAACACAGACCTTCAGGTTATTAACGGAAAGTACATTAAAATTCCTAAATTATCAGTAAGTGGATACAAGGATCATACAAGGGGCAGTGGATTTAATCAGGGAACTTACTCCCAGGATTATGAATTAAAGCAGCTGGATCACGACAGGGATATTGAATTCCCAATTGACCCAATGGATGTGGATGAAAGTAATCAGGTTGTTTCAGTTGCCAATATTCAGAAGCGATTTGAGACTACCCAGGCAATTCCGGAAGCAGATTCATATACGTACTCTAAATTATACAGTGAGTTTGTTAGAGCCGGCGGAACAGTTAAGACAGAAGCCCTGAACAGCAGCAATGTTCTTAAAGATTTTGATGATAACCTTCAGAAAATGGAAGATGCAGGTGTTCCACTTGACAGGGTTATTCTCTATTGTACTACTGAATACAAAAAGATCCTCAAGAACGCAGATGGTATTAGCAGGAGTATGACAGTTGGCGACAGTACCGGTGTAATTGACAGAAGAGTTAGAACTATTGATGACATCAAGAAAATTGTTACGGTGCCTTCATCACGGTTTAAGACGCTGTACGATTTTACTGATGGCTGCAAACCGGGTGCAGGTGCCAAACAGATGGATTATATCTTAATCGATCCGGAATCACAGGTTTCAAGAGATAAATATGCCTATATCAAGGTATTCACTCCTGGACACGATTCGCGAACAGCTGACAATTATCTTTATCAGAACAGAAAATACAATGGTACATTTGCCATTGATGAATTAATTACCAAGGGCTGTATCATTCATTCTGAGGCGTAAGGAGGTGATTCGTGATGTACGCAAAAAAGGAAAATAAGGTCTACAAGGTAGATGGTAACAAGGAAGCATATCTCGCTAAGGGATACGATATCATTGATGAATCCGGAAATGTGGTAGAAAAGTCGCCAGTATCTACGGTACCATCAAATAAGTATGATGAAGTTTTGAAAGAGAATGCTGCACTCAAATCAGAAATTGAAACGCTTAAGGCTGAAATCGAAACTCTTAAGGCATCAGAACCAGCTGAGAAGAAGGGAAAAGAAAAATAATGATTCCATACGCAGATGTTGAGTATTATACCAACGAATATAAGGGTTCAGTATTGCAGGACAAGCAGGACAACGCTGAGAAATTCCTTACATCTGCCAGTGAGCATATTAATTCCCTGACCTATAACAGAATTGTAGGCCGGGGAATTGAATCCCTTACACCATGGCAGCAGAACGTCATCAGAACGGTGTGCTGTAAACTCGCAGAATTTGAATATGAGAATGAAGATATGCTTAACTGCGTATTGTCAGGATATTCAATTAATGGCGTATCAATGAATTTTGGCGCCAATTGGAATGTCAAAGTAATTGGTGGAGTAGCGATTAAGGCAGATATCTACAAGTTACTTGAACAGAGTGGATTATGTACAGGGGTGATTTAATGAAATATCCATGTCTTATAAGTGCTGCATTCTGCAAGACACCAGTTGAGGTTATTATCGAGCAGGAGGGCACCAACGAATATGGCGAACCTTTACCGCAGATTAAATGGGAAGGTAAGTGTAATTACCAGGATAAGGCCCGGACGATTTTTACACAGCAGAAAAAAGAGGTAATAATAACTGGAACAGCATTAATCATTGGTGATATAGCACCTGAACTGGAATCAATAAGTTTGGGAACTGTGACTGTATATGATAAAAAACGAAAAATAGCACAGGGAACCAAAGCCCGCAACCCTGATGGTACAGTTAACTATACTATGTTGGAACTGGAGTGATAGTATGAAAAGTGTTAAGTCTATAATTAACCTTAATTATGGCAGAATTAAGCAACTTGATACTGCAGCAAAAGTGGCACTTAAGAAGACTATGGAGGTTATTCGTGATGAAGTACGGGAAGAACAGGTGATTCCAAGAGATACAGGTGCTTTGCAGAATGAAAAAATGTTTATTGATGATTCTGATAATGCCGCAGGTAAAGTTAGAATAGTACATGAAGGTCCGTATTCACGAAGACTTTATTATCATCCAGAGTATCACTTCAGTAAGAGCGAAAATCCAAATGCAAAAGGTAAATGGTTTAAAGATTATGAAGCTGGCGGTTCTAAGGCTGATTTTGTGCAGAAAACATATAAAAAACTATATAAGAGAGAGGCAGGATTGTGATGTTAGGAATTGGCGATGTAAGAGATTTGGTGGCTGAGCTTGGGTATAGCGCCTATTGTGGAGTGCTTCCTGATAAAAAGCCCGAAAGTATAGGCGTATATCCTATGAATAACCCTGCAGTTAAAGCTGTAGGCGGCAACGGCTCCTACAATATCAAAAGAATCTCTATTTTAGTTCATTGGAACAAAAGCATCAGAGAAACAGAAAAAGCAGCATATGAGCTGTATAACAAGCTCATAGCGGTAAGAAATTCATATATCAATGATTGCAAGATAATCTGTATCAATATTGATAATGAACCACATCATGTAGATACAGACCAAGAAGGCATTTTTGAATATGTAATAGAAACTCAAATATACTACGAAAGGTAGGTCATAAAAATGGCAGAAGGAAAGATTACAGGGGTAACACCGGTCAATGATATTGAATTCGGTGTGTGCACAGCCGGACGACCGGAAGATTCAGCACTTGAGACAGCTACTTATACAGTAGTTAAGGATGCAGAAAGCTTGGCCATTACAATTGATGGCAAGGTCGAAGAGTGGAATCCTATGGATACAAAAGGCTGGATAAGACGACTTATGACAGGCAAGTCAATCAGCATTTCCATGGGCGGTAAGCGCAACTATGGTGATGCGGGTAATGATTATGTAGCTGGCTTAGCATACAAGACAGGTCAGGTGTGTAATTCGGCTATGAAGATTACATTCCCAGACAAGGATGCGTTAATTATTCCTTGCGTGATCAATGTAACAAGTCTCGGTGGCGATTCAACAGCTATCAATGGACTTGAATGGGAAGCATTATCTGACGGAAAGCCAATATATGTAGTGGCTAAATAAAGAAACGAGGTAGATTATGGGACAGATGATTGATATTTCAAGCAAGATTACTAATGAGCTTCCTGTAGTTAAAATTACAGATGACATCATTGTTACAGTTAATAACCGTAAGAATAATGTTATTACAATTCAGGCATTAGCCAAAGAGGAAGAGAGAAAAAGCAAGGAAGATGGCTATGATGAAATGGCATTTATTGAAAAGGCTATGGGTATGCTTGTAAGTCCGAAGCATGCAAAAATGATTGAGGATATGGACTTGCCACTACCGCAGTATAAGGAAGTCTTCAACACCATTATGTCAGTTGCAGCTGGAACTTACGACACACCCACAGACAAATAGTGAGCGATACTATGACTTATTTGATGATTGGGACTTAATTGAATCGAGTTTTCTCAAACAATACGGACTCCGTATAAGGCAGGATGATGATATGTCTTATGCGGAGTTTTGTTCGCTAATGGCAGGGCTGATGCACGATACCCCACTGGGTTATGTGGTAAGTATACGAAGTGAAAAGGACCCTAAGGTGATTCAGAAATTTAATAAGGACCAGCGAAAAATCAGAAATGACTGGATAATCAGGCGTAACAGACAGTTGCGTGAGAATCCGGAAGAATATCGTAAATATTGGCAGGGCATTCAGGAATGGGCCAAAGCCGCTTTTAAGAATTGACCTGCCGGAAAGGAGATAAATTATGCCGGAAGATATAGTTGGTCAGATTGCCCTGGAACTTGGAATTAATACAGATGACCTTGCCAGACAGCTTAAACAGGCAGGAAAAAAGGCCAGTAAGGAAGCGGAATCATCTTTTTCTGGAGTCGGAAAGAAAATAGCAGCTGGATTATCAATCGCAGCAATTACTAAATTCACAAGCGGCTGCATAGAATTGGGATCCAACATTGCTGAAGTTCAGAACGTAGTAGACACTGCGTTCGGCAACTTAAGCGGAAGTGCAAATAATTTTGCAAGCACAGCAATTGAAAAATTCGGCTTATCGGAACTTGCAGCCAAGAACTATATGGGTGTATTAGGTCAGATGAGCACATCAATGGGATTCACTAAGAGTCAGGCCCTTGATATGGCACAAGCTGTAACAGGACTTTCCGGAGATGTTGCATCATTCTACAATCTTGATTCTGATGAAGCGTTTAATAAGTTAAAGGCAATATGGACAGGCGAAACAGAAGGCTTAAAGAGTCTTGGTGTAATGCTCACACAGACTAATTTGGACCAGTACGCATTGAATAATGGCTTCGGTAAAACTACCGCCAAAATGACCGAACAGGAAAAAGTAATGCTCAGGTATCAGTACACCTTATCAGCATTGTCCAATGCTAGTGGCGATTTTGTTAAGACGCAGGATGGCTGGGCTAACCAGGTAAGAGTACTCACACTGCGATTTGACAGTCTTAAAGCTACATTAGGTCAGGGATTTATTAATCTGTTTTCACCGATTGTTAAAGGAATTAATACTGTAATGGCTGGATTACAGTCGATGGCGCAGGCGTTTACTGATTTTACTGCAGTATTAATGGGCGTGGATGCAGAGGAAAGCCTTAGTGGAGTGTCAAGCTCAGCTATTGAGACTGCGAGTAACATTGCTGGAATAGGTGATGCTACATCTGCGGCAGCAGAGCAGGTGGAAAAGGCACTTGCCGGCTTTGATCAAATAACTAAATTATCAGATACAACTGCTAACCAGCAGGAAAACGCATCCGCAGTTAATGTAGATTTAACTCCAATCACAAATGAGGCTTCATCTGCTACAAAGGCAGTAAGCCCATTGGCAGAAACGTTAAAAGAGGCTTTTAAGCCACTTAAGGATATAAGCTTTAAGAATGTTATTAATTCATTAAAGGGTTTAAAAGATGCACTTAAACCAATTGGAGCCACTCTGATTAGCGGTATATCCAGCCTTTGGAGCGACTGTCTGGTACCAATGGCAAAATTTACCATTGAAGACGTCATACCTGCGTTTATAGACATGCTCAGTGGTGCACTTAGCATTCTTAATGGAGTCATTGATACAATCAAGCCAGTGTGGAGTTGGATGTGGGAAAACTTATTCAAACCACTAAGAGACTGGACCAATGATTTTATAGTAAAAGTAATTAAGGATTTGGCAGAAGTATTAAAGGCTGTAGGCGATAACGAAACTGCAGTTAAGGTTGTTACTGGTCTGCTGGCAGCTTTAATAGCTTTCAATGCCAGTAAATCAATTAAAGGAACAATAGCTTCAATATCTACAATTGGTAAAAAAATCAGTGAGCTCGGAAAGATTGGTAAGGTAGGATTGACTATAGGTGTTGCGGTTACCGGCTTTGAGATAGGAAACTGGTTATACACTCTTTTTACCGGTGATAAGACGGAATATGATCTCAATGACTATATTGGGGTTAACTTTAATTCTGACGAGTGGATTGAAGCACTAAGCATGGCGTGGAATGACCTGTGTTCCTGGGTAGATACAAATATATTTAAGCCTGTTGGTGATTTTGCAGTAAGCCTGTTTAATGCCATAACCGCACCATTTGTATCAATTGCTGACTTCTTTGGCGGAGTATTTGCAACTGCATGGCAGAGAGTCAAGGATGTATTCAGTGCCGGTGGAAAGATATTTGATGGAATTAAAGACGGAATTCTTAGCGGCCTTAAAGCAGTAGTTAATGCATTAATTACAGGAATAAATAAGGTAATTGCCATTCCGTTTAACGGAATAAATGCGGCATTACAGGCCATCAAGGATGTTAATATTTTTGGATTAAAACCATTCGACTGGATTAGTACGATTCCTGTTCCACAGATTCCAAAGTTGGCACAGGGTGGATATGTTAAGGCTAATACCCCACAGCTGGTAATGGTTGGCGATAATATGCATCAGGGCGAAGTTATTGCACCTGAGGATAAACTTTTAGGAATGGCCAGACAGGCAGCGGATATGTCTAATGATAGCCGTTTGCTGATGGAAGCTATATCGATACTGAAGGAGATACTTAAGATACTTCAGAATCTGGATCTTAATATCTATATTGATGGAAGGAACCTGAAAGACTATTTGGTAGAAAAAATAAACGAGCACACCATGGCAACAGGAAAGTGCGAGATTATTATGTAGGTGGATTTATGGGAGAAATAATTACAGCAGGCGGCGTAGTGCTGCCTGCACCAGTCACATTATCAGTAGATGATAACATTATATGGAGTAGTTCTACAGGAAGGACTCTGGCAGGTCTTATGGTTGGTGACATAGTAGCCGAAAAGAAGACTCTTAACATAACATGGGGCCTTATGCCTGAAGATTCTTATCTTAAAATTAAGAATAATATGATTGCAGGATTTTTCCCGGTCAAGTTTCATGATGATGGTATCGACATTGTTATTACAACATACCGTGGAACACTGTCAAAAGATATTATTGGACGATTGGATGATGGCCTGTTTTGGTATAGGAGCATATCTGTACAGATTATTCAGCAATAGGAGGTAACAGAATTGTATAATACATCAGTTGAGGCTGCGAACATAATTGACCAAAACGGCGGAAGAAAATTTCAGGCCAGAGTCAAAATTGACGGAGAATATTATTATGGCATCAGAGAGGCATTCATTACAAAGAATACCGAAAATGATGTAAGATTTGGTACTACTATTTCAAAGATTGTTAATATCAAGATGGATAACATCAATAAGATAATTTACGATCAGGAGGTTGAACTTGAGTTTGGTATTATAATTGGTAATGCTGTTGAGTATATTCCTATGGGCAAATACAAGGCGGAAAAACCAATAATTGACGGTACCGTTATTACTTTTAAAGGTAGTGACAGAATGGGTAATACTAATGGGTTGTATGTTAGTACACTTAATTATCCTCAGGATATGAGTAATGTTTTGGAGGAAGTGTGTGATATTTGTGGAATTCCATGGGTAAAAGATACAACAATCAGTGGTAGATTACAGAATAAGCCTACAGGATACACACATCGGGAGATTATCGGATTCATAGCAGCGTTCAACGGAAAGAACGCATACATTGACAGAACGGGTTCATTAAAACTTGAGTGGTACATTAGTGCCAATAAGGATTATGGAGCGGCTAAAGTATATTTCTGGAAAAAAGAAGAAAGCGAATTCAGGGTTAATAGTATTAGTTGTAACATTGATAAAGAAAACTCAATTAAAAAGGGAATGGGAGCAGGAATAACATACGATAACCCATTCGATGACGAAAATAATGTTGAGGTTTTATATAATCAATACAAAGGTTTTTGCTATCATACTGGGGAAGTAACCATAGCTGGAGACCCAAGAATTGATGATTGGGATATCATTAATATTAAACTGGATGAAGATTATATAGTACCGGCCATGTATCTGCAGCATAAGTATGATGGAGGCATAGTTACTACCATTAAGTCAGTTGGTAATAACAGTGAAAAAGAGAAAAACTATCAGGGACCTATAAATAAAGCTATTGATAGAATCTATACTGATATTATCCATGTTAATTCGGTACTTTCCGGCAAGGTTGACACTGAGGAATTAAACGCTACCAATGCTAAGATAGTTAATATTGACTCTGACGTGGCCAGGATTAATACGATGATGTTCGGTTCTGCAACAGGTAAGAATATCGTCACTGAATTTGCTAATGCAGTAATAGCCGTATTAGGAACCGCACAGATTAAGTCATCACAGATAATGGATCTTGATGTCAGCAAGCTTAACAGCGGTGAAATCAATACAGCATTAATCAGGTTAATAGGCGAAGACGGCAGATTAAGCATTGTCGGCAATAATATTATTCTGAAGGACCTTAATGATGTCGTAAGAGTTAAAATAGGTTACATCAATGAGACAGATGGTTATGATTTTAACCTTTTTGACAAATCCGGAAACTTGATGTTTTCAGCTGCCGGTATTGAGGAATCCGCCATCCAAAAAGCAATAATTGATAATGAATCCATCAAAAAAGATGCTAATATCTCGGCAGCCAAGCTGGATATAGCATCTTTATTTGATGCCATTAATAACGACGGCAGTCATTCATTGAAATCGTCTAAGATATTCCTGGATGAAAAGAACCAGAGCCTTGAAGTTGCATTTAACACACTGTCCGAACAGGCAACTTCAACTGATAATAACCTGTCTAATTACCAAAATGCCATCCAAAAGACGCTGGAAGATATTCAGGATGAGATAGATGGTGTTATTGAATCCTATTCTGACAGTTATGCGCCGGCCTTAACCAACTATCCCGCAAGCGAATGGACTACATCAGAACAGCGCCAAAAGCACATTGGTGATTTATTCTATGACACAGCCACAGGCTATCAGTACCGCTTTGTCAAAGATGGAGCAACCTGGAAATGGCAGCAGATTAAGGATACGGATATAACCAAAGCACTGCAGGATGCCGAAGCGGCGCAGACCACGGCCAATGCAAAACGACGTGTTTTTGTAGTTCAGCCGGTGCCGCCATATGATATCGGTGATTTGTGGTCAGACGGTATCGATTTAAAGCGGTGCAAAATGGCAAAGGCCGCAGGAACGACATTTAGTTCAAATGACTGGGAAAAAGCAACCCACTACACCGATGACACCAAAGCCAATGAGGTTGATGTTAAGGTGAATCAGTTGGCTGACACCGTAACAGCCCAAGGCACTGAATTGTCCATAGTGCAAGGCCAGATTGGAAGTAAAATATGGCAATCAGACATTACTACGGCTGTTAATTCTGTTCAGGTTGGCGGCAGAAATTTGGCAAGAAAAGGTTGCTTTGCTCAGTGGAGCACATCAACCACAATTGATGACTCAAATTTCGTTAGTTCGGGTGCAGTGGATTTCGACAGAAACAATACTACCAATGGAGGGCCTATAATTGACCGATATGTGGAGTATCAAGACAGTGAACCATATATCATATCATTTAAAATCCAATTCGACACGGCCGCAGTAAATAAGCTGTATGTATGGAGCTATGTAGGATTCACAGAAGGAAAAATATTCATAGATGGAATTGAATCAGGTGGGTTTAATACTAACTGTGAATATCCAAATGATATGGGTTGGCACAGAGTTATTATTAGTTTTATCGGAAAATATATGAGCGCAGATGATGCTGCATCAACTGCCACGGCAAAGCGAATCATTCTTCAGCCGAACAAGTCAACATCAGAAGCTTACATGGCGCACATTAAGGAATATAAAATAGAAAATGGAAATAAGCAAACCGGATGGTCACCTGCGCCTGAGGATAGGGAAAGCCAATATTCCTCGCTGGCCGCAAAATACACTGAAATCAACCAGACTGTTGATTCATTAGAAGCCGTGGCAGCTAATGTAAACATAAACAATATGATTCCATTTCCGTATTATTACTGTAACGCCAAATTTCCTGGTTTAATTCAAAAATATGACGGATATGATGAATGGAATATTAATGGATTAACATTTAGAATTAATGATGATGGAACTGTAGTCGTATCAGGAGCTGCAACAGCTAACGTCAATTTCTACTGCAGCCATATAACCAATAGTGGTCTGATTATTCCGTTCGGAATATATACCCTGTCAGGATGTCCTGAAGGTGGCAGTATTGGTTCGTATTATATGTGGGCGAATTATACCGACGGTTCAGGAAATACAGTGTCATTGGGAATCGATACAGGAAACGGAGTATCAGGCAACATTCCTGAAGGAATTAAAGGATTAGGCATTTATATAACCATAATCAAAGAAACAGTGGTTGACGGTTTGATATTCAAGCCAATGATGAATTATGGAAATAGACCTATGCCCTATGTTGAATATTCCAGGTCCTATCAGTCAATCTATTCGCTGGCACGCCAGGCAGCAGATGGCTTCAAATGGCTGGTTAAAGGTCAAAATCAATCAGAATTTACTATTACGGATGAAGCAATCAGTGCAATAGCTAAGATTATTAAAATAACCGGGGATATGATAGTCGATGGAGGCATCAAAGCCAAACAGGTTGATTTTGATGATGTTTTTTCGCAAAACATTAATGTTACGGGAAGCATCAAAGGTAATGACATCCAAGTTAATGGCGGTAATATAGGTGGTTGGAAAGTTGATGCCGGTGGACATATGTATAAAAAGACGTATCGTGATGATAGCACCGGTAGGCATTATTATTCAGTAGTGTTCCAAAGCGACGGTTCTATTGTCTATTATGACATAACTCAAGAACAGTATAATTCAGCTGCAATTACTTCAAATTCCGTTAAATATGCATTAAATAATGGAGGTGCAGCGTTATTCAATAACATTGCAGCCAACGGCGGTGCAATTGGTAATGTCAGCATTGATACAGAGGGATTAGTAACAGGAAATGTTGCATTAAAAAGAGGCATGATAACAATATCCAATATTGGTATTCCGAGTAATCCTAATATCACTAAAGTGCAGATAGATGCCGCTGGATTCAGATTTATTGATAAGGATGGAAACGTTGAGCAAACCTGTGTATGGAAACGAATTTATGACTTGTACTAATTTAGGAGGAAAAAACAAATGGAAAAAATCAAAACAGCAACAATAGGACTTTTAAGTGCGATCGTAAGTGCATTTGGGGTATTAATCATACCCGTATTGTTATTAGTTTTCTGCAATGTGACGGATTATGCCACAGGGATAGTGGCCAGTAAGTATCGCAATGAGCCAATCGACAGTTACAAGGGGGCCAGAGGTATTTTTAAGAAGGTGGCAATGTGGTTATTAATATGCGTAGGAGTGGTAATCGACCAGTTAATTGCTTATACAATCCAGAATATTGGAATAACACTGCCGTTTAACTTCCTTGTTGGCTGCATAGTGGCCATATGGTTGGTGTGCAATGAGATTATATCCATATTGGAAAATATTAATGATATCGGAGTCCCGCTTCCACCGTTTTTAATGCCAATTGTATCACGACTTAAGAGCAAAGTGGAAGAGGCTGGCAAGATTGATGAAGGTGGTGATTCTGATGAGTAAGTTTATTCCAAGAACAACTGCACCTGATAAAAATGACAAAATGTACAATAGTAACGAAAACATATATTATGCAGCGGGCGTTGGTATGCCGAATTGTCCTGCTTATGTTTGGTCGAGATTATGGGAAATCACGGGTGAAAAGCCAAGATTTGGCTTGCTTAACGCTTGCGATTGGTTCCAGGAAGCGAAGCGCTTGGGCTACAAGGTAGGCGCGAAGCCTAAGCTTGGCGCTATAATCTGTTGGGCTGGGGCCGGCAAGAATCCTTATGGACATGTTGGCTTTGTTGAAGATATTTCGCCAGAAGGCAAGGCAAGAATAAGTGAATCTGCCAATGGCGGTGTGTACTGGAATAATGGATTAATTGTTTCACCTGAAGACAATTACAGACATCCAGGAGAGAATCACTATCCATGCCAGGGATTCATCTATTGTGGATTAGATTTCTCAACACCGGAAGAGGATATGGTACGAATGACCTACATAGATGTAATGTGTCGTGAAGTTGATGCCAGCGGACTTTCAAACTATGTCAATGCCATCAACCACGGACTGTCAGAGGAATCTATGAGACAGTCGCTGATTAATTCAGACGAATGTAAAGATGATTTGAATAACTGTGAAAAATATTATTTTATAGTGAAATGCTATAAAATAATATTAGGCAGGTATCCCGAAAACGATGATGTAGTTAGATCTCGTCTGAAAATGTCAAAGCAGGATATTTTCAACAGCATCTGGAATTCACCTGAAGCGCAGAATAGAAGAAATAATTAAAAGTTGCACCGGTGCAACTTCCTATTGACAAAGCTTTATGTATAGAGTAGAGTAGAGAGTGTAAATATTTTGAAAGGGGCTGTAAAAAAACAGCCTTGAGACAAGGCATCTGTTCATGAAAGTGGACA
>JBJENU010000088.1:0-3105 GCA_051880355.1 Lachnospiraceae bacterium
GTACAACATCCATATTGTACGCACAAATGTTTAATTCGCTGCCATAAAAATGTATGTATTTAACATAGTTTTGACGCATTCCCGGCGAACGTAACAGCCAGTAACAATATCCGTTCTGGGAATATGCACCTTGTGCCTTTGCATACGGCGTAGGTGATGTCATACGTGACCCTTCATCTGCAAAATACTGTTGTACTTCATTACTGCTTAAAACAAATACTCTGTCTACAGTATCGCCTCCTCCTTCAGTTCCATATGTCATATTGTCAGGATTACTTAAAGTTGTTAATGGAATTTTGGATTGTTCCTGTGTTGAAAATGCCATATCTAAAAAATCTTTATTCAGCCATGTCCTTAATGTACAATTTTTCCAAACTACATATGACTTTTTTTCATCTTCTTCATATTTGTGACAATCCAGAACATATCTGCTGATTAGAAGAAGCTTTCCGTCCTTTTTATCTAATACTTTCCATTCAATTGGCTCTTTACCATTAGATACATTATTATCCTGCTCATAAGTGCCAAATGTGATAATATCACCTACGTCAGTTGATTCATAAGATATTTTCTTGGTTTCGTTTTGCTCATCGCCGGCACTACAACCAATACAACCGCAAAATATAATTACAATACCAACATTAAAAATTATTTTTCTTAAAATCTTATTCTTCATAATACCACTCTTATACATATTCTTATTACTGCCTAGGCTTTACATTGCCGCAGGCACATGTGCCTGTGTATCCCGGATTAATCTTTCCGCACCGGTCACATCTCCATCCACCTTTATCCAACAGGCTCTCATTTCTTGCCGCTTCATTGGCGCTGCTCATATGTCTGCTATTTGCAATTGCATATAAGTTATAATCAATAGTTGCCAAACGTGACAAAATTTCACTAATTACAAAAAATATAATTGATGATGCTGCTGATACAAGACTTCCAATAGCAAAAGTCAATAAAAATGCCCAGAAATGAAATTTTTCGCTACTGTATTGTGGTTTTGCTCCTTGAATTGCAATGGATAAAGAATAGATAACACCAAGTATGATAATTGTCCATCCTATTCCTTTGCAGATTTTTGATAAATTACTCATGTTTTTCTTCCTCCTGTATGTACTTTTTAGAGTTTATAACTCTAAAATAATTATAGAGTTTATAACTCTATTTGTCAATTCTTTTATGAATTTTCTTTATACTATTTCCATAAGCTAAAAATGCTTGATATACCCTTGCTCTGCTTAGAAAGGAGAAGCTATGAAATACAATGAACGTATACGCGAAATACGTGAAGACCGCTCTCTGACCCAGCAAAAAGTTGCTGATTTACTGAATATAGGACAAAGAACCTATGCCGACTATGAAAGTGGGAAAACAAGAATCCCTGTTGACAGTCTTTTGATTTTAGCCCGTTTCTATAATGTTTCCCTGGACTACATCACCGGAGCCAGCGATATCCAAAAACCATACCCACAAAAATAAGCAGCTCCCTATAATCCGGAACTGCTTTTCTTATGAAGAAAACTAAATATTCTTATTGTATTTTTGCAACACCCAATCCACTATGATATCTCCCTATCAATTCCCTTAACCGAATCCGGATATTGCCGGTATATCTCCATAAATTCTTCAAAATGCTCGTCAAATACCTTAACCACATCCGGATCAAACTGCTTACCGCTCTGCCGCACAATCTCATCTCTGGCATCCTGTGGATTCCACGGCTCCTTGTAAGGTCTCCAGCTTACCAGCGCATCAAAAACATCTGCCACTGAAACGCACTTGGAATATATATGTATATCATCCCCCGCCATTTTGTTGTATCCCGTTCCGTCATAGCGTTCATGGTGCTCACCGGCAATTCTTGCCGATATCTGCATAAGCTCTCCCGGTGACTTTTCCAGCATCATACGGCCATAATTGGCATGCTTTTTAATCTCGGCAAATTCCTCCACAGTCAGTTTTCCCGGTTTTTCAAGAATCTGTCTTGATACCAGAATTTTGCCCACGTCATGCATCATGGAGGCAAGTCCAACCTTGCGTACCTCTTCGTCATCCATGCCAAGTGCCCGGCACAGAATTTTAGTATATTCAGACACTCTCTTAACGTGAAGTCCGGTCTCCTGGGACTGGCTCTCAATCATTTCAGAAAGGGAAGTAATCAGACTGTCCTGGTCCTCATAAAGCTCCTCATTTTTATCGATGAGAGCCTTTATAAGGCGTTGTATCTTAACCGTAAGATTAATACAGATAATGGCAATGGCCGCATATTCAATTACTCTTGGAAAAACGCCATAGACAAGAACACCCTTCAAAGTTACAAGGGGCTCATCGGGAACTATCTTAAGCTGAAATGCAATCAGATGTGATATTACCATTACAGGAAGCCCCAGCAGTGTTGTATATACTATACTTCTGGTATCGCAGCAGATGGTAGCCACCACAATTGGGAAAACCAGCATAATTATTACATGATACGAAAGAAAAGAATACATCAGACCACTCATAAGTACCACAAGTGTAAGAACAAGATATCTCCACACCGCTTTGCTCTTATGAAGGAAATCATACAAAATTGTGGGTACAAACATAATCAAAACTGCTATAATAAGGACAGGATACAGGCTGCTTCCCAGCACAAATACACCGGCTGCGTTAAGCATCATAACCACAATCAGCAGCACCATCATAATCCTGCATATAAATGCCAGCTTCAGGTTGGCATCAGCTTCGTAATCCTTTAACAGCTTGTTGGAATATTTCATAAAATCCCCCATTTCTCTATAGGTACATTATACCATTTTACCCATTTTTTTACAAGTGATAAAGTAATATGGGATTTCAAAAACCAGCATAGCGCTCCATCCTATTACACAGGCATAGGCAATTCCAACTATGCCAAGACCCGGTGCCAGAATATAAGTAAATAATGTCCTTAGAGATATCTGCATCGTGGTTGCAATAATTGTGGTATACATCTTGCCCATTCCCCTGAAAAAGCCCTGCATTCCATTGGTCATGGCTGGCCACAAATAGAAAAATGCCATAAGCAGCAGATACCTGCTTCCCACCGTGGCAACTGCCGCTGCATCCTGGCCTCTT
>JBJENU010000089.1:0-3105 GCA_051880355.1 Lachnospiraceae bacterium
TGGCATCTATGAGCTTTCAACCGGAAAACTTACATATGCCAACGGAGGCCATGAGTATCCTGCAATCAAGAGGGCAGACGGAGAGTATGAGCTTATTAACGAACGTCATAATATGGTCCTTGGCGGAATGGAAGGCCTGAAGTTTACAAAGAGGGAAATTACCCTTGAAAAAGGTGACAGACTTTTTGTATATACAGATGGTGTGCCGGAGGCAACCAATGCCGGAGAGCAGCTGTTTGGAACAGATGCTATGATTGAAGCATTGAGAAAATGTGGGGATACTGAGCCAAAGGAAACCTTAATTCAGGTAAGGAGTGCAGTTAACAGGTTTGTTGATACTGCACCTCAGTTTGACGATTTGACCATGCTTGAGATTAGAATCAGATGAAGGTGAGGAACAGTGCTTCCTCACCTTCTTGAATCATCCAGACCAGTCTGTCTGTAAATTTCCAGATAAATTTCATAATCTGTTTTGGTGTCCGTAGTTTTGTGCATATGTATTCCCCCTTCTTTTTTTATAAGATGTTTAAATTCCTTGTCGAACACTGTCACAAAATGCGAAAACAATAGATTGACTGATTATTTGCACAATCTTATAATATCATATAAAGAATATATAAGTGTGCATATAGTGTAGAAATGTGCGAGATTTTTATTGGAGGCATTAAAACGATGGAAAAAACCAAGGAATGTATTATGAGATTGTCTGATATCATTAATTACCAGATGGGAGCGGATGAGCTTACCAACGCCCAGATGGCAAAAAAATGTGGTATTTCCAAGAGAAAAATGGAAGAAATACTCTATATGGAAAATAAGGGCTTGAGGCTGGATACATTTGTAAAGGTATGCGAAAATCTCAAGATTGAATATTCACAAATCTTTAATTGACATAAATGAATAAATATGTTATATTATTAACATAGTTTTATAACTGTGAATAACAATCGCAGCTTGGTGCTGCAGAATGGAGTTAATTATGTTAAAGGGTAAAGTAGCTGTTATTACAGGCGGAACAAGGGGTATCGGATACGCAACAGTTAAGAAGTATCTTGAGAATGGAGCCAAGGTGGTGCTTTTCGGTTCAAGAGAAGAGACCGTTAATAAGGCACTTGCTTCTCTTAAAGAGGAGAATCCTGATTGGGAGGTTTCAGGATATGCGCCTGACCTTTTGAATCCTCAGGCTGTTGAAGAGGTAATTGGCAAGGTTAAGGAGCAGTATGGAAGAATTGATATTCTGGTAAATAATGCAGGTGTGTCGGACAGTACCAAGATTGACGGTTATACTGCAGAAAAATTTGCCAATATTATGGATTTGAATGTCAAGGCTATTTTTAATGCAGTTATGCCAACTGCTAAGATTATGAAGGAACAGGGCGGTGGCTGTATTCTTAATACAAGCTCAATGGTAAGTATATGCGGACAGCCAGGTGGCGTTGCATATCCTACCAGTAAATCTGCTGTAAACGGTATGACCTGGTCATTGGCAAGGGAACTTGGTCCAAGTAATATCAGAGTTAATGCAGTTGCTCCCGGCATTACCAAGACAGATATGGTTGCAGCACTTCCGGAACAGATGATTCAGCCGCTCATCAATGCAATTCCTTTAAGAAGAGTTGGAGAACCTGAAGATATAGCTAATGCATTCTTGTTCCTTGCAAGTGATATGGCAAGCTATATAACAGGTGAAATTTTATCAGTTGACGGAGCTATGAGAACCTGATAAGATGTGATACAGAACATATATTACAGATTATATGGCCCTGCAGAGGCGGCATTACCAAGGCGGCTTTTGTGGGGTCTGTCTATTAAAAATGTTAAAGGGAGACCAAATATGATTAAAGAACTGGCGAGAAAAAACAGGTCATACAGAAGATTTTATGAGGAAAAGGCAGTTACAAGGGACGAGCTTATTGATTTGGTGGACACTGCAAGAACTACCCCTTCAGGAGCCAACAGGCAGCCGGTAAGATATATCATCTCCTGTGAAGCATCTAAAAATCAGCTGATATTTGAGACACTGGCCTGGGCAGGCTACTACAGCGACTGGGACGGCCCCAAGCCGGGTGAGAGACCAGCAGGATATATTGTTCTCGTGGAGCCCAAGGGCAGCAATGCAGCCTGGGATGAAGGCATAATCGGACAGACAATATTGCTGGCAGCAGTTGAAAAAGGTCTTGGCGGATGTTTTATAGCCAATATCAACAGGGAGAAGCTGGCAAAAAATCTTAACCTTTCACCTGAACTTGAAGTTAAGCTGGTCATGGCCCTGGGCTATCCAAAAGAAGAAATAGTCATAGAGACTGTCAATGCAGGAGAAGATATTAAATACTACCGCGATGAGAATCAGGTGCATCACGTTCCTAAAATAAAACTGGAAGATTTGATAATAGAGTAGATTTTCCACAAAAGACATAAATTCCGGGGAGGCAGGATTATGGGAGATTATATTTTTGCCGGTATTATGCTGGTAATATCAGTGGCAATGTTTGTAATTAGTTTCAGGTCATTCAGAGAAAAAGGTTTCTTATTTAACAACGCCTATATATATGCCTCAAAAGCAGAGAGGGAAAATATGAATAAAAAACCTTACTACAGGCAATCGGCCTATGTGTTTCTGGTGCTGGGAATAGTATTCTTGATTATTGCAGCAGAAATTATTTTGAAAACAGGATGGTTACTTTATGTTGAGATATTGTGCCTTGTATTTGTACTAATCTATGGAATTTGGTCATCTGTCACAATATCAGGAAGAAAATAAAAAGGCGGGATGCATAAT
Source organism: Lachnospiraceae bacterium (assembly GCA_051880355.1). Lineage (GTDB taxonomy): Bacteria > Bacillota > Clostridia > Lachnospirales > Lachnospiraceae > JBJENU01. Next base: position 2,780 of record JBJENU010000089.1, read on the forward strand.
GATAAACAAAAAACTGGCAGAAGCAGTTGAAAGATACATAGATAAGTATTATGTTCCGGAAATTTACGAAATTGATGAAAGTGTGGCACAATCTTTTCATGTAGAGAGTAGGGCAATGGCGTCGTATGGGGCAGTGGGCCGTAGTATAGACGACCTTATGAACCAGATGGAAGAGACATTTTCCCAGAGGCTGCTTAGGCTAATTGATGAAAGAGGAATGACAGATTCACAGGTGTACAACAAAGCCTATGTGGACCGAAGACATTTTTCAAAAATAAGGAACGATATGGACTATACACCAAGCAAGAAAACGGTATTAGCATTTT
>JBJENU010000090.1:0-3097 GCA_051880355.1 Lachnospiraceae bacterium
CTGCCGCCCTGTTGCCCACAACAAACCCTGCAATGACACCTGTGAGTACATCTCCCGAACCGCCCTTTGCCATTCCGGAATTGCCACTCATATTAATATAATACCCACCGTCAGAATTTGCAACTACTGTTCTTGCATCTTTCATAACACAGACACATTTGTACTTTTTTGCAAAGGCCAAAGCTGCATCTACTGCTGCCTCCTTAAGGTCAGATACCTTTCGTTTGGTAAGTCTTGACATTTCCCCCATATGCGGAGTAACTACAAGTGTCTGTGTTTTTCTTTTTCTGATTATGTCAGTATTCTGCGCAATAATATTAAGGGCATCAGCATCAGCAATTACAGGGCATACTGCATTGTCAAAAACAGTCTCCGTAATCAGTGCGGCAAGTCTGTCAGTCCCGATTCCCGGACCAATTACTGCCACATCACACCATTCAAGATTTTCCCTTATAAGGTCATAAATTGCGCTGTCAGTGCTATTATCATCATAGGTTGCAACCAGCGCCTCCGGCACATTTTTCTTAAGCACCATGGCGGTCTGTGCATGAGTAATTACTTTTACCAGTCCCGAGCCTGTTCTGTATGCACTCTCTGCACTAAGGCAGGCTGCTCCGCTTATATTTTTACTTCCGGCAATAATAAGGACCTTGCCGAATGTACCTTTGTTGCCCATGTCTTTACGGGCAGGAATTTTACTCAGGTCTGATTTTTCAAATACCCTTCCCTTCACTTTTGCTGCCACAAAAGATTTATTTACAAAGCCTGCATCCTTAACATAAATTTTGCCACAGTATTCCGGTCCTTTGCCCAGAAGCTGACCATTTTTATAAGCGCCAAACGTAACTGTTATGTCGGCTTTTACTGCCACATTAAGCACTCTGCCGGTTGTTCCGCAAATTCCTGACGGAATATCCACTGCAATAACCTTTTTGTGGGCTTCGTTTATCCTCCCTATAACGTCTGCATAAGGTTCACCAACATCTCTTGACAGACCTATTCCAAATATGGCATCCACCACTATATCATATTCCTCAATCCGCCTTGTGCTACTGATTTTTACACCGGATTTTCTGGCAATGTCAAGCTGTGTCACCAATTCTATGGTTGCCTTGTTCTTATCTCCGATTATCATCACGTCTGCAACATATCCCCACTGGGTAAGAATTCTGGCCACAGCAACGCCGTCAGCGCCATTGTTGCCCACACCGCAGACACACAGAACCTTTTTATCGGGTCTTATGTCCTTTTTAATTATTTTAGCCACGCTTAAAGCTGCCCTCTCCATAAGGACAAGTGAAGGTATTCCTATATTATTAATGGTGTAATTATCTACATTTTTCATTACACGGCTGTCAGCTGCATACTTCATCCCACATCCTCCTTAAATACACTCCAAAACCACAACAGCGCTTACTAAATCCTTCAAATTGGAAATGCTTGCAAATATATTTGCAATTTTAAGCTGCCCGGCAACTTTTTTTGCATCACCATACAGATTGACTACAGGTTTTCCCATATTGTCTCTTAACACCTCGATATCAATTGGTGAAAAACCCCTGAATCCTGTACCTAACGCCTTTGCAACGGCTTCCTTCACGCAGAAATTACCTGCCAGCTGCGTATGTGTTAAATTTTCTATCTCTGTTGTAGTAAAATAGCGGGTCAAAAAACCTGGCTTTTCCAGTGCCCTCTTGACCCGCTCACATTCTAATATATCATGACCAATTCCATAAATCATAGCACACCTACTGTTCATTAATTCTGTCAAGAACTCCCATTACATCAGGGCCTAATACATCATGCATATAACTGTATATTTTATTATTCTTGTTTTCTTTGTCCTGCTTGATAAGAAGGTTCTTTTTTAGCTTGATTCTTGTTTCGTTAATCCACTTGTCAAGAACCTCTATATCCGACTTATTTGCATTGAGCTTCCTGTAACAATACTTAACTGTTGCCGCAAGCAGCTCAAGATTAGCCTGTGCAAGAAACTTGGGTACCTCAAGCACTTCATCCTCAAGCTGTGCAATTTTGTCCTTGGACTCCTGAATAAGCCGCTGGTTCTGCTCCATCTTCTTGCGCGTCTTAGGGTCGTTTCCATCGCTTTCCATATTGTCAACAACTTCCTGAATCAGCTTATTTTTAATTTTCTTAACTTCCTTTAAATCATTGTTGACCTGCCCCTGACGCTTAAGATATTCATTTACCTTTTTCTCCAGGAGTTTTATCTCATCTGACTTTTCATTGTCAGGAATAAGCTGATACCAGTGCTCGTCAAGAGTCAGTATCGGAACGTGAATTCCACGCAGATTGTCTTTAATTTCCTGAAGTGATAAATCAGCCATAAATACCAGCCTTCCCTTCTTAATAACAAACCATATTATTTATTGTTGGCAAGCTTATATGAAAGTCTCATAAGGCTCTCTGACAAATGAACATTTTCCACAACCACATTATCAGGCATATGTAAATCTGTCGGAGCAAAATTCCAGATAGCTGTAACTCCTGCCTCCACAACCCTGTCTGCAATTTCTTTTGCAGCATCCTTTGGAAGCGTAAGTGTCACAATTTCAATACCATTTTCCTTGATAAAATCCTCCAGCTTACTTACATGGCTGATGGTTATATTGCCAACCTTCCTGCCGACAAGCTTTCTGTTATTGTCAAAAATTCCAAGGATATTAAATCCTCTTTTTCCAAAATCCCGGTAATTCACAAGTGCCTGACCAATATTGCCGGCTCCCACAATTATCATCTTGTGATTGGCGTCAATACCAAGAATTTTACCGATTTCCTCATAAAGATGGGCTACATTATAGCCATATCCCTGCTGTCCGAAGCCGCCAAAATTATTAAGGTCCTGCCTGATTTGAGACGCAGTAACCTTCATCCTTTTACTCAGTTCACCTGAAGATATTCTGGTTTCACCATTCTCCATTAATTCGCCAAGATATCTGTAGTATCTTGGAAGTCTTTTAATTACGGCGCTTGATATTTTCTTAGAATCTGCCATATATACCTCCTGATTCACACAAATTAGTCGTTACTTTTTTATCAATTATACAACATTTTCCTCTGCTTGTAAAGAGCTAAC
>JBJENU010000091.1:0-3085 GCA_051880355.1 Lachnospiraceae bacterium
CGGCTCAATCATAAACCTTGATATGAATACACCAAGTACTGAGCCTATTGTGGCTGCAATTCCCGTGTACAAAAGATAACTCATGGTTATCTCTGAATTATACAATCCAAGAGCCTTTTTAGTGCCTATTAGGGACGTCTGTTCCGAAACAATTCTTGAAACGGCTGAATAGCACACAAGAAGTCCGAATATTACAAACAGTGAAGCCATATTATAACGCAGTCTGTCAAAAACATCAGTAATTACCACAACGCTGCTTGCACTTATGTTCTTTTCCAGATTTGAAGTTACGCAGTCAGAAGCTTTTATGTCACCGGCTCTTTTCCTTATTGACTCAAATTCTGCCGACTCCTCCTCGTACTTCTTACAGCCCTCTTCATAATCAATTTTACCCTGGGCTAATTCTTGTGACTTTTCTTCATAAATTATTTCATTTTTCTCAAGAATTATTCGTCCATTGTCTATTTCACGCTGTGCATCCTCCAACTGTTTCTGGGCTGTTGCGATTCTGGCCTCGCCTTCTTCCACCTCTTTTTTCTTTTCTGCAAGAAGCCTCTCGCCGTCATTAATCTGCTTCCAGCCTTCCTCTAACTGTTGCTGGGCAGAATCCACCTTTTCCTTTATCCGGTTAACATATCCCCCGATTATCTCCTCACCTTTTTCAAGGTTTTCCATTATATAATCAGATATGTCATCGAAAGTAATTTCAAAAAATTCAAGAACCTTTGAAATGGCAGTTTCCTCACACACATACTTTATATAAGCAAACTTTTCATCATCATTTTTGAATTTCTGATATTCCTCCCGTACAGTTTCGTATATTTCCATTCCCTGGTCGTAAAGTGGTTTTATCTCGTCAAATCTTTTCTGGGATTCTTCAGCCTTTTTGCGGCCTTCCTCTAACTCTGCTTCCTTCTCCTGAAGCTGTTTCCTGCCGTCTTCAAGCATAGCCTTTGAAGCGTTGAGTTCAACCCAGCCACGGTCAACCTCCGCCTGACCATTTTCTAATTTTTTTCTTGACTCATCAAGAAGTTTTCTTCCCTCAGATAGTTTCTTTTCTCCCTGTGTAATTTTATCCTTTGCGTCTGAAAGCTGGCTCTGTGCCTTATTCAGTTCACTATCTGCATCATTTAAAAGCTCATCGACATTTCCTACAATAAGCTTATTCTTATCATCTACTATATCATTTAGCAGTACTTCTATCTGTTTCTGGATATTGTCGCATTTTTCCCGGTATTCATCGTTAAATTCATCATACCCGCGAAGAAGGTCACTGCGAACCAGCACATCTACATACCCGCCAAAGGCCGCCTCATCAAAATTGCATTCCGGAATATACATAATACAGTTGACAGGCGTATTGTTCTCTACCGAAACACCATATGCAGAAGGCATTGCAGCCAGATATGTTGCATTCTCGACAAGGGCAGTTACTGTATATGTATCAGTGTAAAGGTACTTCATTCCGTCAGGTGTCACCTGTGAAGCGGTCAGCACATCTGTGTCTTTATTAATAATACCGTCTATATAGTGTGCAGTTCCGTCATCATCGTGAACAAAGGTTATCACATCTCCCACGGACACATTATTATTATTAGCCCACAGCTTCTCCACAGCCACTTCCCCCATCTTAGACGGCAGATTTCCTTCAATCTGTGTCGATGTGGATATTCTGTCAGTAAGTGATATAACCTTTGCCTGATATTTTATACCATTACGGATAAAAACCTGATATGTAAAATAGCTGCCTTCAATATCCGTTACGCAGTCAAGTTTTTTTAATTCCTCAAGATTATCATCTGTCAGTCCGTATGGATACAAAATTTCAAAATCATATGTATTGGAATTATCAAATTCCCCGAAAACGGACTTTACGATTGCCTTTCCTGCCCAGCTAAAGCCTGTAAAAATCGCAACTCCCAGTGCCACAAACATAGTTATTGCTATAAATGACACCTTGGTCTTTTTTATGTTTTTAAATAAATCTATAAACTGTGTCTTCTTCATAACTTTCTACCAAACTAATTCTGTGGCCCTGCAAGGCTTTTTGTTGACGGTAATTTCATATGTCTTTCCATCTCTGAAACGGACAACTCTGTTGGCCATTCTTGTTATCTCTTCGTTGTGGGTTACCATAACAAGTGTTGTACCATTTGCAATTACATTCTCAAGAGCCGTAAGTACTTCTATACTTGTCTCATAATCCAATGCTGCCGTTGGCTCATCGGCAAAAATCATCTTAGGCTTTTTAACCAGGGCTCTTGCAATGGAAACTCTCTGTTGCTGACCTCCTGACATCTGCGAAGGATAGTTGTTCTTTTTCTCTGAAAGTCCTACTATTCTCAATGCCTCCTCGGTGTCCATAGGCTCATCCACAAGCTCCGCAATCAAATCCAGATTCTGTCTGGCATTAAGATTAGGCATAAGGTTATAATTCTGGAATATAAAGCCAATGTTGTCTCTCCGGTATTTTGTAAGCTCTTCCTGTGTTGCCTTGGTCATATCCCGGCCCATAAATGTAAAGCTTCCGCCGTCAGCCTGATCCATACCGCCGATAATATTTAAGAATGTGGACTTACCGCATCCCGACTCGCCCAGCAGTACTAAAAACTCTCCATCAAACACATCAAGATTAACACCCTTTAAAACCTTTGTTACTATCTCACCGTTCCTGTACTCCTTTGTAATCCCTCTTGCCGAAATAATGGCATTGCCCTTCTGCCACTCATCCTCCTCATACTTACCTTCATTGATTGATACTTCAGCCATGGTAGCAAGTATCTGGCATACATCAGATTCTTCTTCGGTAAATTTTTCCTTGGTCTTAACAAACAGAATACAGCCGTTATACTGGCTGTCAAAAGGAACGCAAAGAAGTGAAGAAGGCTTTAGTTCCTCAAGAAGCTTAAAATCTTCGTCAAATCCCTTCTTATCATCAGTACTTACACAAATTGCACTTCCTGATGAATGAGTTTTTCCAACAATTCCCTGTCCCTCATTATAAGTCACAGAAGTAAAGTCCATTGGACATATCCAGTAATATGGATGAAATTCACGTCCTTTTTTGTCATTCTGATACCACATT